>DCWI01000103.1 GCA_002328825.1 Nitrospiraceae bacterium UBA2166
TCGTATTGGTTGAACTTGAGGCCGCCATGATGCATGGCGAAGAACAGAAATTCGGACCGTTTGATCTTTCAGCGTTTGGACAGCCTCATCGGAGTTTCTCTAAGCCTATGTCTGGGGCAGTTGATGCTCTTACTTCCGTATCAAAACGAGCCGCATTGCTGTATCTTTTTGTCGGTAATGTCTCCCAATCTTCTGATGTGCGCGAGTGGCTTTCTGAACATGCTTTTCCGTCCGGTCCGGTGTTCATGCTGCAGTCTGGAACGGGTGCTTTGGGATCAAAGGTTGAAAAGTGGAAGGAGCAAGGTTGGGTACAGATTAAGGCTGGAATTAGTCGTGATACCAATGTTGTTGATGAATATGTGGACCAAGAACTCCAAGTAGTGTTGGTGATGGGTGAGGATGATGAAGGGGATATTCCTGAAGGGGCATCAGTAGTGTCAGAGTGGAAAGATATTGAGGCGCTGAAAGCGCTGAGACTCAAATGATGCCAACGACAATTGGCGTTGGCATCTTTCAAGTGCTAGTCGTGTCTATTTTCCTCATGAACTCGGGGTGTATTGGATCTGATGTTCAATGGGGGCCAGGTGATCCTCGATATGTTCAAGGTAATTTTGTCAATGTTGCCGGAAAAAAAACCTTCTACATCGATCGCGGGGACGGTCCGGTGGTCGTACTTCTGCATGGGTTGCCCTTGTCCTCTTGGGAATGGCGCAAGTTTATTCCCGTTTTGGCTGCAAACTATCGGGTAATTGCTCTAGATTTATATGGCTTTGGCTACTCGGATAGGCCTCGAGATGCGGACTATTCTTGGTCGGCGTATGGGGAATGGCTCAACAGTTTTTTGGAAGCTATGAACATTGATCGTGCAGCATTTGTCGTGACTGATATCGCTGGCCCGATTAGTTTTGAACTACTCGCGGCGCATCCTGAGAAGGTTAGTGGTTTGGTAATTACCAATACATGGTACACCAATGAGGCATTCCATATGCCGTTTTTGCTCAAGTTGTTGATGTGGTCGTCGACGGGATGGATGGGTGTCTATGCCACCAATCGGCCAATGGTTGATGTGCAAACTAGGGTGTTGTTCGCGGACACCGAAAAAAGCAATGGGGAGTTCGGCGACCAAGTGTGGATGAGCGTCAAAACCATCCAATCTAGGAAAATATTACAGAAGGTGTTGAGAGGATTTCAATTCGATCATCAAAGTATGTTTCGGAGAAGCCTGCAATCATTTGATGGGCCAGTCCTTCTCGCCTGGGGAGAGCAAGATCCTGCTATTCCTCCAGAAAATGTCGATTTATTTAAACTGATATTGCCGCAGTCTGAGATTGAACGATATTCCGATGCTGGCCACTTCATTGCGCAAGAAAAGCCACAGGATTTTTCAGCACGAATTCTCAAATTCCTTGATCGACATCGAGACAAACTGTGACATCCCGGCTTTTAGTATTGCTTCGTAGCGTATTGTCGCAAGGCGGGTCTCATTGAGAAAAGGTTTTAAATCACACATCATCACATGCGTGGGATGTGTGCAAGAGAGAAGGAGTTTGACGAAGTCCGTTTCACTTTGTCTTCGTAGAAAGGCACGTTGATTTATCCGGGGATAAGCAGTCGCTCAACAACCTTCCCCTTAACTATGTGGCTCTCCATAATTTCCGTCACATCGTTTTCTGATCCAACCCAGTACCAGACCCCATCGGGATAGACGACTACTGCTGGTCCATACATGCAGTGGTCTAGGCATCCGGCTTTGTTTGCGCGTACTTTCTCTTTGAGACCTAGGCGATCAATTTCCTGTTTAAAAAAATCACGAAAATGCTCGGAATCGTTATTGGCACAACACCCTCGAGGGTCGCCATTCGGTCGCTGGTTAGTACAGATAAATATGTGGTATGTAAATCGCATTATGGCTATTGTGTTTCTGCAGACTGCAGTGTGTCCGTGTTTTCTGATGGGACAATGTCTGAATATAGTGCCGCGAGGTTCTCAACTACCATTTTTACTTCTGGATCATCAGAGCCGAGTGAAGATTCGAGAATAGCCAACGCCTGCGCATGGTGACTGGCTGCTTTAGTTAGGCGACTTTGAGCAGCATATAGTCTGGCAAGATTATTGATACTTCGACCGACATCAGGGTGTTGGTCTCCTATAGTTGAAACGAGGATTTTATGTGCTCGTTCGTGTATATCTACGGCTTCGTCGAGCTTGTTTTGGCTTAAGAAAAAGTCACCAAGGTAGGTGAGTGTTCGCCCTACCTCTAGATTGTCCTCACCAAGTGCTTGCTCTTGTATGGCTAATGCCTGGAGATGATGGGTCTCAACTTGATCATGCTCTTTTTTGCCATAGGCAACCATAGCCAGTGTATTATGAACGTGTGCAACGTCTGCATGGCTTTTCCCAATGGAGTTTTCTGCTTTTGTGAGGGCTTTCTTTGCGAGGGTTTCAGCTTCCACAAAATCCCCATTTTCGAGAGACTTTGCAGCTTCTCGTTGCAATGTGATCCAATCTCGGTCGTCGGTACACCCGATTGAGATGAACATGATCAGGGAAAAGAATGCAGTCGTAGTGATTAGTTTTCGCATGCCGTATTTTCCCCTACGAGGAGACCCGTTTTATAGATTAGTACCATACCACCCTAATAGTCATCTTCTTTGAAGTCAATGACGGCGAATCCTAAGAAAAAGTCTGCAATCTCGGCTAGGTCAATGGCAGCCTCAGCTCCTATAAAGCCAAGATGGACTGTCGTCCCTACTTCCATTGTCCCACGTTGTCGTCCACCCATGTAGGCTACGCTGGCTCCAGCGGTGAATGGTTCTGACTCCGTATATAAGATGCCATAGCGAGGATTCCAGATTCCTGATTCTTTGCCGAGTCCAATGCGTACGGTTGAGTAGCTTTCAACCCCAGCCTGGAGTACTTTGGTCGCTCGTACATTGATACCATACCCTAGTCCAAAACCGACGTTCATGCGGAAAATGTCAAAGATATCAAAAATACGGTTTACTGGATACAAGAGCGCCATGACAACAGTGGAATGATCTGGGCTTCGTGTGAGCGCGTCATTGGCACTTCGCGCTTCAGTAATTGCGGGGCGTGTCGAATTTATACATAAGCAGACAAGGATAGCGCTGGCGAAAATGATGTTTTGGAATTGAGGATGCATCTAGAATATTTCCTCGTAGGGTGAGGTAACGTAACACGCATCGCGTTGACCTATTTTGAAGAAGGACACGATAACCGGGATGCTTACATTTTCTGCAAATTGTATGGATACTGAAGTTGTCACGGCTTTTGGTACAGCCGCAACTGCAATTGGTAACCAGGTGGTGATGGCATCATCTAACAATAGACTTAATGTGTCAGGATCATGCTGACACAACGCTTCTTGCAACGCCTGAAACACTTGAGCTACAGCCTTCTGTGGTTTTAAGCGGAGAACGGTTGAGGTTGGGGGATGGTGATGAGGAAAGTCGATAGCCGATTCATTGTGAGCAATGAGCAATGCTGGTTCAAGAAGAGTTGAAAGTTGGATGGGTTTTTCCGCTTCAAACAAGAGCGTGAGGTTAGACCGTGTGAGTAGTGCATTGCCACGCGTTTTCGCGTGCGCCATCTGTTTTGGTGAAAAAGTTATTGATTGCCAGGACACGTCTTCATCGATGACAGGGGGGGGGGTTGCAAACACAATTACTGGTGTTCCCCACAGAAGAAAAAAAACTATGCTCGAACATAGGATCCTCATATTTCTAATGTCTAAGGGACTCCGGTGTGCTACCCAGTAATAGTGTCATGTTTAGGTAAGTGTGCCAAAATGAGGTCCCCAATTGTTTGCCAAGGCTTTTCCGACGGGGGCGAGTGTGACCAGCTCTCGTGGAGAGATAGGTGTGAAATTTATCGCACGCGTGACGTTTTGGTGTAGTTCGTTTCGTGTTGACATGCCGATGATCGAGCAGGAAACCTGTGGAAGGCTTAGTGCATATCGAAACGCGATATCAAGGTACTTCGTTGGTATATTGCGATTACTCAATCCTGCAAAGAACGATTTTTCTTGTCCGCCAAACACCTTCATTGCGACCAACCCTATTTGTTTTCGCGCAGCAATGGGAAGAACTTGTTCTTCAAAATTGTAAGTATGCCGGTCGACGAAGTTGGTCGCACTCATCAAAACATCAAATTCATATTGCTGAATCGCCTTCACAAAGCGGTGTGGACGGTTGTGTCCTGAGATGCCGACGAATCGTGCTAGCCCTTGTGCTTTGGCTTGCATCAATGAGGGGTATACTCCTCGTCGGCTGAAGACTTGAGATGGATCCATTTTGTCATGCCCCAAACTATGGACAAATACTAGGTCAGTATGGTCTGTTTGAAGTTCTTTGAGATTGTGTTCCAGTAAACGTAACGCTTTTTCGCCATTAGGCTCAAAGCATTTGGTTACAAGAAAGACCTCGTTTCGTCGTTCTTTTAGCACAGGACCGAGATACTCTTGGGCACGTCCATATCCAGCAAATTCAGGGGCTGTATCGATATAGGTCACTCCGAGGCTGATGGCTTCATGAAAAATGGAAGCCGCATCTTTAGCATTACGCCTGTTTCCAATTGGAGCTGTCCCAAATCCCAAAATTGGAACGCTGATTCCAGTTTTTCCAAGAATTCGTTGAGGGATCTTTGTCATCGTGGTCACCTTATCACCAGAGTTTTGGAGCGTCAATTTCTCGGGTTTCTGTTTGTTTTTTGCCTTCTTCTTTACCCAAGTCTCCTGAATGCTGAGAATCTTCCCCTCCTGATTTTTAAAGCGCCGGAATCATTGCAGCCCATTACTAAGCGCTTAAGTGCTATGGGATGGCCTTATTACAGCTATGCTATGCAGCTGGCTGGCCTGGGGCATCCTGGACCGGCCATTCACGTTTATGTGGTGTTGGAATCCGCTCAGTTTGGGGCACAATTCCCATCTTGGGTATCGGGATTTGCTAATGGAGAAGCGAGTACAATTGTGCTGTTTGCGGAGCGCGTGCATTCTTACCCAGCTAGAGCAATTGAGGATCTTCTCGTTCACGAGGTTTCTCACATCTTAAACTATCGTGCTACTCATGGGGGAGGTATTCCGCGATGGTTTGATGAAGGCATTGCCACTATTGCGGCTCGTACCTGGGATATCGAAGATCAAGCTAGGCTGCTATGGGCTATAGGTGATCGCAATGAGTTTTCACTCGAGCGGATGAATGCGTTTTTTCGTGGAGATGTTTCTTCCGTTCGCCGAGGGTATGTATTATCAGCGGGGTTTGTCCGGGACATCATTCAGGAGTATGGGCACAATGTACCAAGGCAAATTTTGTCGCTTGTCGCGCAAGGTGTGCCTTTTCCTACTGCGTTTCAACAGATTGTATCGCTCTCGCCAGACCAAGCAGTGGAGGTGTTTGTAGATAGGCAATCTGTGTGGCTGAGCTGGGTGCCACTTGTAACCAGCAATTTTATGGTCTGGATAGGAATTTCAATGTTGGCATTCGTTGTGTTTGGGATGCATGTTCGACGACTCAAAGCTCGTCGGCGACAGCAAGAAGAGGAGGAGCAAGATGATTGGGGTTTTGACTATGGAGAGCTTGAACAACCTACCGGAGTTGAGTGGGATGATAGATCACGTGATAGTTAAAAATTAATGCTCTGGGTTTGGCTATTTTCTCGGTGAAGGGAGCAGGTTTCATTTTCTCTTAACACATAACAAAGCTATCCGAGCAATTCACTTTTACGATCGTATAGAATAAAAGGGGATGAATTGAGGAGCATGATTGTATGGCAGATGTTGGACTTGTCTATCACCCTGATTTTTTAAAACACAAAACAGGCCACATGCATCCGGAGCGGCCTGAGAGACTTACTGCAATTATGTCATTGCTTGAGGAAGAGCGACTGACGGAAAAGTTAACAATAATTAAACCGGAACCTGCAGACGAATGTTGGATCACGAGCGTGCATTCTTTGCAACATGTGGCGTCATTGCGTGCTGTGGGGAGGAAAGCCGAAAATGATCTTACCTACATTGATGGAGACACTCCACTATCGCGGGATTCGCTTCATGTAGCGTTTTTAGCCGTAGGAGGGGTTCTTGCAGGGATTGATGCGGTAATGAATGGTGAGGTGCGTTCGGTGTTTTGTGCCGTTCGTCCCCCTGGGCATCATGCCGAACCGACACGCGCGATGGGGTTCTGTCTCTTTAATAATGTAGCGATTGGCGCGCGCTATTTTCAGAAACGTTATGGGCTCAGGAAGATTCTTATTGTCGATTGGGATGTTCATCATGGCAATGGAACTCAAGAGGCTTTTTACAAAGACCCGTCTGTTTTGTTTTTTAGCACGCATCAGTACCCCTTATACCCAGGCACCGGTCGGGATGATGAACAGGGTCTTGGAGCGGGGTTAGGCTCGACGATTAATATTCCGATGAGGGCAGGAAGTGGAGATGAAGAATATATCGAGGTATTCAATAGTAGACTAATTCCGGTGGCAAAAGAGTTTGAGCCTGACGCAGTCATTATTTCAGCAGGGTTTGACGCTCATCGAAATGATTCGCTTGCAAGTATGAGACTGACAGAAGAAGGGTATGCAAAACTTTCGCGTATTGTGAAAGAGATTGCTGAGGAACATGCAGGTGGGCGAGTGATCTCTTGTCTTGAGGGAGGGTATCACCTAGAATCGACTTCAAAATCTATTTGTCGCCACATCAAGGTTTTGATGGATATGTAGTTGTGAAACGTAGCTTATTAACCATTGCGATTGTCGGTCTTCTTGGGATTGGAGTGTATGTTTTTTATACCGAACTGCGCCCAGTAGTGATCTTTGGTCTCCGTGACGATTTTTCGCGGGCGACACCGTTTCAGCAAATTCCTGAAGGGATTGATAGTCTTAAGGCTGAGTCGTGTGGAAAATGTCACCAAGCGATTTATGAAGAGTGGAAGACCTCTATTCATGCCCAAGCATTTGATGACCCATTTTTTCAGGCCTATTGGAAGAAGGATAACAATATTTGGATTTGTTTGAATTGTCATACGCCGCTTGAAAACCAACAGCCAGAACTCATCATTGATATTCCGAGGGATCGTGTTGAGAAAGCAGTGAAGATGCCCAATCCGAATTACGATTCTGATTTTCAGCATGAAGGCGTTACCTGTGCCGCTTGTCACGTTCGAGATGGAATTATTTTTGGGCCTTATGAAGACTCTGATGCTCCACATCCGACGATGTACGATCCCATCTATAGGTCGATGGACTTGTGTTACCGATGTCATCAGGTGCCGTCAGGGCCATTTCAGTTTTACCGCTCTGGGCCATGTGGAACATATCCGGAATTTGAAGGGGAGCATTATTTCAATCAAGGATATATTTGTCAGACGTGCCATATGCCTTCGGTTGAACGCCCGGTCGCGATTGGCGGTCCAGAGAGGAAGGGGAGGAAACATCTATGGCGAGGAGGCCATGATCCTGAGCAGGTCAAACGAGCCATCACGGTAAAGCTCACTGCCGATCCTTCTGAGTTGCCTTCTGGGCAGGAAGTTGAATTTTTAATGGAAATTACAAATTCTGGTGCGGGCCACAAACTGCCAACTGGTGATCCTGATCGATACTTTACTTTCGATTTTGAAATTGTTGATCAAGCAGGCAATGTGCTGAAGTCTCAATCCCATACTATGGGACGGTGGATTTTGTGGCAGCCGGTTATTTGGGAGGTGTGGGATAATCGGTTGAAACCGTTGCAAAGTCGAAACTACCGATTTCGATATCGAATGCCCCAGCTGGGGGGTGCGGAAGGGCCTCTCACGTTTCGTGCTGTGGTCACCTATCACATTCAGACTGACAAGCAGAACAAAATGTTGCGTGACAAGTATGGTCTAACTGGGAACGATCCGTACAATTTTCAGGTTTTTAAACGAGAAATTCCACTCAGAGGGACATTCCCCGAGGTGATCGAAAATGCATATAATGTGAATCACTCGGAGCTTGTGGCAGCGCATCGACCTGGATGTTATGGGAATAATGAACAAGGTTGATGCTTTTGGAGGATATGGAATGCCATCATTGTTTGTGTCTACTGATGAGCTTGAGAAGAATCTTGAGTTGCCCGGCTTAGTCGTCGTCGATGTTCGGCCGAAACTCGAATTTGCCACTGGACATATTTTTGGTGCGGTACAAACTGAGTGGCGTGATTTCAGCGATCCTGATTCTGATATTAAGGGGTTGCTCAACCCTCAGATGAGTTGTTTAGAGGAAAAATTGAGTGCGCTAGGTATTGGAAATGAGAATCGCGTAGTGGTCTATACCGATCCATTTGATTCGTGGGGCTCTGAAGGGAGGATCTATTGGATGCTCTCCTATCTAGGGCATCAAAATGTTCAAGTGTTGGACGGTGGGTGGGTGAAGTGGAAACGTGAGGGACGGAAAACCGAAATGGGTTTTGCACGGCCGACTTCGGCGGTATTTAAATCCAGCGTACGACCGGAACTCATTGTTCTTAAGGATGAAATGAAAAACCTGATCAACTCTCGTGTCGAGGGAGCATGTCTCGAATCTCATGCGGTGATCGATGCGCGTAGTCCAAAAGAATATAATGGTGCGATGGGACCTGGAATCCCACGTGGTGGACATGTACCATCGGCCATCAATATTCCGTGGGATCGGTTTTTTAATGAAGATGCCTCAATAAAATCGCACGAAGATTTGCAGGGAATCTTTCGCGAGCACAATCTGACTGACGATCAGGAAATCATCTGTTATTGTACGGGAGGTGTTCGATCAGCTTGGTTGTTAACGGTGCTTCAATTTGCTGGATACATGAAGGTTCGGAACTACACTGGCTCTTGGTGGGAGTGGAGTCGAGATTCTTCATTGCCGATCGAAACATAGTGTGGGTGATATGCTTGAGAGTCTAAAGTGATTGGGAAGACACGACATGTTGTTTGAGAAACGCTTCAACGGCAGTATAAAATTTCGTTATCGTTTCGGCTTTTCTCCATCCGTGTCCCTCTCCCTTGTAGAGATGGTATTCATAGGGAACTCCATGCTGTTTAAGTGCGTTTACCATTAATTCAGCCTGATCCTTCGGAACGACTCTGTCTTCTTCCCCTTGGAAAATTGCAATAGAATCGCGAATTTTCTCCACTGAAAAGATAGGTGATCGTTCCTGGTAGATTGCGTTTGCTTTGGGTAGTGGTCCAACGAGAGATTTAAGATAATGGGATTCAAACTTGTGGGTCTCGGCATCAAGGGTAAATAGATTTGAGATGCCATAAAGACAAACCCCTGCTTTAAAAAAGCCTGGCCACGTGGTTAGGGTACGTAAAACGGTATAGCCTCCAGCGCTTCCACCCATGATAACCAGTCGTTCTGGATGAGCTAAACTGCAGTCGAGCAGATGTTGTGCCCCGCTGACTGCGTCTTCAACATCGTAGATACCCCATTTCCCATTTAGGGCTTGGCGGTATGCTTTTCCGTATCCCGTACTTCCGCGATAATTCACTTCAAGTACGGCATATCCTCGTGTTGCGAAAAATTGGTTTGTGGAGCTAAAGCTCATATCGCGTTGTCCTGTTGGTCCGCCATGAATTTGAATGATTGCTGGAGGGCGATCGTTCCCCTCAAAGTCAGGGTTGGTCGGCGGATAATAAATTCCATAAATTGTTCCACCGGACGGTGATGCCCACTCAATCGGCTTAGGTTGAGAAAGGCGTTCTGCGGCAATCGGCTCATCTATCGCTTGCGTGTGGATTTTAATTTCAGCATTGGGTGTGTATGTGAGAATTTGTGGTGGAGTTGTCCCTGCTGATCCGATAACGGCAATTGTTGATGTAGTAGGTGATATGGCGAGTTGTGCAAAGGACTCATAGTCAGACAATGCTGTGAGGGTGGAAATTTTCCCAGTTGCAATCTCAACTGAGCCAGTTTTCCATCGTCCACGCTCGTTTTGTAGAAAATAGATGTGCTGTCCGTTAGGGCTAAATCCAAACGTTCGTCGTCCGTGGGTCCACGCTGGGACCCCTAAATCAGCCGGTTCTTTGATCAGACATCGACATGTCTTTTGATTAACATCATAGATCCACAGATTGCTCCAGCCGTTCTGATCTGAAATATAGGCGATTAACATTCCATCGGGTGAAAAGGTTGGTTGAAAAATCCCTGTGTGAGTGTCACCTGTAATGACAGAAAGTTTCAGAAGCCGTGGGCACTGACCATTTTCAGTAACAACGTGTGCCAGCATCAATCGTGTTCCATCCCATGGCATTTGAGGATGGTCCCATTCAATCCATGTCAGCCATTTCCCAGAGGGGTGCCAGCAGGGTTGCATGTAGAAGTCAGCTCCGGTTGCTAATTTCTGAGGCCATTGTTTGCCTTCGGAATCAACGATCGCAATGATATCAGTGCCTTCGTAGGAATGGATGTAGACCAGCCATGCTCCATCAGGAGATAGGCATGGTGAAGTCGCATAGCCGAAAGCCTCGAGTAAAGGTTTGGCTGTACCTGATGCCACTGATTGGCGATAGAGACGGCCTGATTGTTCTGCAAAATAGACGTATCCATGGCCAACAGTAAATTCTCCGCCGCCATATCCAACCTTTGCACGTACCGAGAGAGTATTGGTGAGTTCCCGAGGTGCCTGTCCATTATTGTTGACACAGACGAGCACTCCGCGGTCAGATCGTTCTTCGAGCCAGACGAGGATGAGTCCATCAGCGTCCCATCCGACCTCTGCGAGGCGTTTCCCACGCGATAGGTATTCCGGAGTTATGGGGCTGGGCCAGAGACCGTAGGGGCAAACGGTTTTTGTCACGAGTCTTTTTTTTCTAACTCTTCTTCTCGTAGGGCTCGCCGCAAGACTTTCCCGACTAAGTTCTTTGGTAATTGAGTACGAAATTCTATCCAGCGAGGGACTTTGAATTTTGCGAGATTCTCCCGACAGAAATTCAACATTTCAGTATCTGTTGAATGTTCTCCATCTTTAAGGACGATGTACGCTTTAATCGCTTCATCACGCAAACTGTGGGGGAGTCCTATCACGACGACATCCTTGATCTTGGGGTGGCGAAAAAACACTTCTTCTAATTCTCTCGGATACACATTTTCGCCGCCGGACTTTATCATGTCTTTTTTTCGATCAACGATATAGAAAAACCCATCCTCATCCATTGTTGCGGAATCACCGGTATAGAGCCATCCATCTCGAATTGTGTTTTTTGTTTCCTTCGACTGGTTCCAGTACCCGGTCATCACTTGTGGACCGGAAATGATTAGCTCACCAATGTTGCCGGGAGAGATCTCTTTATTTCCAGTTTCAATGTCGACGATACGCGCACTAGTGTCTGGAAACGGTACTCCAATAGAGCCTTGCTTGCGAGTACCGTGGCATGGGTTGCAATGAGTGACAGGTGCGCTTTCCGTCAGCCCATAGCCTTCAATCAACTTGGCTCCCGTCAAGTCTTCAAATCGTTTCTGGACTTCTGCATGAAGTGGTCCGGCTCCACTCATACATACTTTGAGTGACGAGAGATCAAAACTCGATGCGCATGGATGGTTATTGATGGCGATGAACATTGCTTGAATGCCACAGAACACCGTAGCGCGGTGTTTTTCGATCGCCTTTAAGACTTCATCTGCTTGGAATCGAGGAAGAAGTATTTGCGTTGCTCCCAGAGAAATTGACAAGTTCTGAGATGTGCTCATTCCATAGGCGTGGAAATAGGGGAGTACTCCAATAAATACTTCTTGGCCTGGGCGAAGATCTGTCATCCAGTGTTGACATTGTAGTGTATTGGCCACGACGTTTGCATGACTGAGCATGACCCCTTTCGAGATACCTGTCGTTCCGCCGGTATACTGTAGAAGGGCGAGGTCCTTCGGCGTGGTCTTGATGTTTAGGTGATCCGATGGGGCGTTTTTGAGTAACTGTACGAAATCGTAGACTGGGGGTGCTTTCTTGATTTTGATCCATTGTTTGTTCTTTTTTTCTTTAATTGGATAGAAAAAGCGAAGCATCGGCGGTAAGTAGTCGCGGATGCTGGTTACTATAATGGAGTGTAAGGAGGTTATGGGTTTTACACTCTGAATTTTCTCGTAAAACAAGTCAAGCGCAATGATGATTGTGCTTCTGGAATCGTTGAGCTGATGTTCTAGTTCTCGTTCTACGTACAATGGATTTACATGGACGATTTGCGCACCTGCTTTTAGAATGCCAAAGTATGCAATGATCGTTTGCGGGATGTTTGGAAGCATAATTGCAATGCGATCTTCTTTTTTTACCCCGAGCTTGGCCAACGCGTGTGAAAATTGGTTTGATGCATCGTTGAGTTCGCGGTACGTTACGGACTTTCCGTAAAATGATATTGCGGTGTGCTTAGGAAATTGTGTGGCCGATTCAAGAAGAAACTGTACAATCGTCCAGTCCGGATATTTGATGTTTCGTGGAACGCCAGACTCATATTGAGAGAGCCAAATCGGATCACCCATAGTTCGCTCAACGTCCTGAATATAAATGTTGCATGCTAGGGAGATTCAATACTGGAATGTGCCAAGTCGATCAAATAGTACTAATAGAATAGCGTTGTTACAACATTTATGTGCATTGAGTCAATTGTAAACTCTGCTATTCTTTGTTTTTGGAAAGTTTGATTGCGATTTCTACAATGCTGTTGTGAGCTGTGGGTATGTTATGCGTGATATGAAAAAGAAATATGATGTTCTTATCGTTGGGGCTGGAGGTGGAGGGGTGATCTTGGGGCTTTTGTTGGCTCGGCAGGGGATTAATGTACTTATGCTCGAGCGTAATGCACAGTTCCAAAATGATATTCGAAGTGAGATTCTTCATCCGAATGGCCAAAAGATTCTTGATGATCTCGGAATTCTCAATGAATTACCTGAGGATATTGTATATCAAACCCGACACTTTGATTTTTTCCGTATTGGAAAAGGGCGTTTGTGTACGTTTGATTATGGGGATTTGCCATCACCATATAATGTTGCATTTACCTCATTGTCAGGCCCGCTGCATCAACATCTTTTAGATGCTACGGCTTCTGAAAGTACCTTGACTGTTCTATATGGGGCGGTATTTCGAGAACTCATACGACATGGGAGCACTGTTGTGGGAGTGATTCTGGAATATGCGGGCCAACGTCACGAAATTATGGCTCAATTAGTTGTTGGTGCAGACGGCATTGGTTCTGCTGTCCGAACGGCATTAGACATTCCTGCTCAGGTGCATCAATACCCTGATGGTTATTTACTTGGGATGTTGGATCGACCTCAAGGTTTTGAACATCGAGCCCGTTATTATATTGGCAAAAGGGAAATTCTTGGGCTTCTTCCCGCACCCAATGATCAACTTTATTTTTTTTATTTGCTCCCGAACATGACGAGAACAACGGTAGACGTAGCAGATTTTCAGCATATCAAGGATGCGATGGAGGAGATCGATCCGATCCTTTCTCAACCTCTTAAGAAACTCACCCATCTTGACCAGACAGTTCTTCGTCCGTGTTTTCGAGTTCGGGCCGCGACATGGGCCACAGATGGGGCGATGATTATTGGTGATGCTGCACATGCAATGAATCCGCATGTATCACAGGGGCGAATGCAGGCGATGTATGATGCTGTAGTGTGTGCGGGTGTTGTTCAGAATTGTCTTTCTGATGGGGATTGTTCGGGCTCGGTGCTGGCAGCATTCGAGCACGAGCGGCGTCCTTATGTGGAGATGCTTCAACGGTTGGGAGATGAACAAACGTTTTTTTGGAACTCAGATAATCCTGTGCTCCAATTCGCGGTAGATCGTGTTTTAAGAACGCTTGACGGTAATGCACGGTTGCGGTATCAGGTATTGACCACTACTGCTGGATTGCGAAGGGAAGCGCCTTTTAGTCTGATAGATCGACTTGTTGCGGTTGGGATTTTTCCCGATTTGTGGTTGAAGACAGGAACAGGATAGAGAACTGAGGGATGGCAAATATAGCAAAGCGGATCAGTAGCACAATGGGCGCAATATGGGTGAGTGTAGTTGTTGTAGTGATGCTTGGAGGGTTGGCCTTTTGGATGTATGGTGAATCTCGTGAGTTAACTCGGCTATATGATCAACAGGAAAATCGCTGGGTCAGTATCGACCAGCTCTTTCGATATCGTTTAGAAGGGATGTTGGATATCCGTGCGGTTATCAAGAAGGAAGCTCCATACGAAACTGCTATCATCAATGAGTTAGCACACGCTCAAGCGATCATGGAAGATGCACAAAACCGTAGAATGTACATTGAAGCATATAATGAAACTGAATTATCGAGAGCAAGTTTGCCTGTGTTTCTGTATAATATTGAACGACTTAACGCACATCCTACGCTCAAGGGGATGATTGAGAGCCTCGATTTTCTTGCGATGCAAATTGACAAAGAGCGTTCTATCTATAACCGAGTGGTTTGGACATACAACGCGCGTCTTTTAACCTTTCCGACAAATTTAACCTCACTGCTTGTTAACATTGAGCCTCTTCCGTTGTTTCTGTTAAGAGGAGAATGAATGGTGCAGGGGCTGGTGGAAAATGATATTGCCTTTGAGGAAACAGGAGAAGAGAGAAAAAGTGAGTGGCTTGCTTGGATCTAAGTAGCGTTTATCTTCTTCACAAAAGTCTTAAAAATTTTCTTGTTTCCATCCTCTTGTTCTTCTAGGCCTAGGAACTCTTGGCCGGTGGTTTTACACCATGCTGGCATGTCTTGTTTGATGCCTTCATCATCAGACAGGACTTCCAATATCTTACCGACTTTGAGTTGTTTGAATTTTTTTGATGTCATGATAATAGGCATTGGACAGAACATGCCCAACGTATCGAGCTGTTCATCTGCTTGAAAAGGTGTGCTCACGTCGTTTTCCTCACGTGTTAGATAAAAAGATTGACACTCCCATTCTTGGCCTCTGATAAGTAGGTCGCTACTCCCGCGTACTGATCGACGCTGTCGATCAAGGTGTCTTTAGTTATGCCCAACAGCCCCATCGTCGTAGTGCAGGCGATAAATCTGACACCTAGGTCTTGTGCGATATCCATTAGTTCTGGTATCCCGGGCATCTTGCTTTGTTTCATGACCTTTTTCATCATAGCTGTTCCGGCGCCTAGGAAATGAAATTTTGATAACGGAAGGGTGTCAGCACCTCCGCGGTTGAGTAGTCCAAACAATCGTCTCAACCAGTCTTTGACATTTGATGTGCTACCTTTACGACGTAACATGTTAAGACCCCAAAATGTGAAGAACATTGTGACTCTCATGCCCATTGATGCGGCGCCAGTGGCGATGATAAATGCGGCCATTGCCTTATCCATGTCCCCGCTCAAACAGACAATTGTGACGCTTTCTGGTTTGGTCTCCCGAAGGTTGTTGAGCACGTTTTCTGGTGCAATGTTTGGGGTTGGAAGTGTTGTCACGGAAACCTCGCTTGGGCTATTCTCACTGATATGGGGATTATGTGCGGTGAATGTTTTTTGACTGCGGCATAATAAGAGAGCATAGGCGCTAAGTTTTCGGGTTGTCAAGGTAAGGGTAGTGAAGTGATATATTTATATGGTGTAGTTTCTGGCGCAAGAAAACAGAAAATGTTATGAAATTTAGATCGAATGGTGTTCCCTCGTATGATTTATTATATCCTTGAGTACGGAGTTTTCACATCTGCCAATCTATATTAGTTTTTTCATGTTTTGAAATGGTGACAATGGTGGAGCATTCTGAAGATTGGACGACAGTTGCAGTTGAGGCTGCACGGGAGGCAGGAGCCATTCTTTTGGATCGGATGGAGAAGGGGGTTACCATCGAGTTTAAAGGGGTAATGGATTTGGTTACTGATGCCGATCGTACAGCGGAGCGGGCGATTGTTAATCGTATTTTAACGGTTTTTCCTGCCCACCAAATTCTTGCTGAAGAAGGGGGAGTGTTGACGAGTTCAGATTCTCCCTGTAAGTGGGTAATTGATCCTCTTGATGGGACGACCAATTATACTCATGGATTTCCTTCTTTCTGTATTTCCATTGGATTAGAGGTTGATGGGGTGATTGTGGTGGGGGTGGTCTTCGATCCGATGCGTGAGGAGTTGTTTGTTGCAGAAAAAGGGAAAGGGGCGACGTGTAATGGTCAGAGAATAGCTGTTTCGAAGGTTGCTTCGCTCAATCATGCGTTGTTGGTGACAGGGTTTTCTTATGATGTACGTCAAGATAAGACCGACAACAACTTTAACTTTTTTCGAGGATTTGTGATTTGCGCGCAGGGGGTGCGTCGAACGGGTTCTGCCGCGTTGGATCTTTGCTATGTCGCAATGGGGCGTTTTGATGGGTTTTGGGAGATGAAGCTGGCACCGTGGGATGTGGCTGCTGGAAGTTTGATGGTGGCAGAGGCGGGTGGGGTAATCAGCAGTTTTGCTGGAAACCCGTTCTCAGTTTATTCTAGTGAAGTACTTGCCAGTAATGGACTTATACAGCATGAGATGCTTCGTGTACTCGCAGATCAAGGTTCACCTGCTAAAAGTTTGTAAATGGAGCAGGCACAAAACTCATCATAAAAATAATGATCGTAATCCATCCTATCAATCGGCGTTTTGAGTCCAAGGGAACATGCGTATCTAGCACTGGTGGGTGGCGGAGTCCAATGAGAAGAGGGAGGAGGCTCCATATAATCCAACCTTGCCATCCGGGGGATCCTGGTAATACCTCCATCCAGGGGAAAACGATTGTGAGTATGCTTAGCGCTCCAAGGTAGAAAAGGATGGGAAGAATTAATGTTGCCGCAATCATGGGTTGTCGCTCCCCAAACATTGCATAGGCAATATGTCCACCGTCAAGTTGGCCGATGGGAATTAGGTTTAATGCTGTGATTAAGAGTCCTACCCATCCGGCAAATGCGATGGGATGGAGTACGATATCGTATGTATCAGGGATGTCCCCAATAACTATTTTCGTTAGAAAATCAAAGAGAATAGGCTCTCCGAGCTGTATTCCCACCAATCCATCTACGACAACGACGTGTGAGTAGCGCAATCCGACAAAGATCGAGATCACTGCAAATACGAAGCCTATTATTGGACCAGAAACGCCAATATCAAATAATGCACGCTTCTCAAGGATTGGACCTTTCATACGGATCACGGCTCCGAAGGTTCCAATAAAGAGTGGAATGCCGGGAACAAAATAAGGTAGTGTTGCAGGAACTCCGTGCCACCGCGCGGCTACATAGTGGCCCATTTCATGGGTAAGGAGGATACAGAGCAGGGTTGCGGAAAATGGAATGCCCTCAATGAGGTGAGAGGGGGTTTTAAATGGATTCGCTCCCGATTGAAATGCACCAGCAGAAAGAGTTGTCAGTATCGTGAGAAGAAAAAGGATGGTATGGAGCCCACCTTTTTTATAAAGCTCACGTACGTGGTTCCAAGTATTTCTCATGATGGTATGGCTTGACCCGCTACAAACGGGTTGTGTCGTTTCTCTTCTCCTACTGTAGTTGGTGGTCCGTGTCCGGGAAGCAAGACCACCGATTCGTCCATCCGTAAAATCCGTTCTGTTACTGATTGTAAATGGATAGGGTACAAATCCCAGGGACAGGAACGTCCTATTGATCCGGCAAAGAGAGTATCTCCAACAAAACAGAGTGGTCCGGTAGAATAGCAGAGGCCACCTGGAGTATGGCCTGGAGTCGCCATAAACTGAAGATTAATAGATCCAATCCTCAGAATGTTCCCGTCGGTCGAAGGTCGAATGTCCACTGAAGATTGGTATTGAGTGACCATCGACACATCACCATGCCCGATGTGTACTGTCGTCGGATGTGCTGCCACAATCGCATCGATGCCATGGGTGTGATCAGTATGTCCATGGGTGAGGCAAATGCCCTTCAGGTGAAGTCCTAGTGTGTTGATGTGGTGTAACATCTGATTTGGGTTATATGCGGTGTCGATCATAACTGCGTCTTTGGTGGTTAAATCGTAAAGGAGGTAGCCTTTAACTTCGTAGCCTCCAATATTACCGCGTACAGTTTCGATGGTTTTGGTGATCCAGTTAGGGGAGTCACGTGGATGCCATTGTTTTTGACCAATTGTGTTCAGCGTTTTTTGGTCTAAGGAGAGAAGTGACGCGATCTCTTTGATTTCGTTGAGTGTTGGCAGTTGCTTACACTCTTCAAGAGCGCGCAAAATAGTTTTAGAGATGCCTGTTTCACTGATGACATCGTCAAGGGTTAGTCCTTGGCCTTGGCGTGCTTTTTTTATAATGTCTCCAAACTCATCTTCGAGAGACGCCATTGTCAGCTCCTTTTTCGTTCAACGCCCAATAATGTATACCATACTTGCTTGTGTGGCGAGTGTCCTCTTTGGGGCATGTGAATCCTCCATTCCTCGTGTACCAGCACAAGGGGAATTGGCTGGACGTTATATCAGCACCACGGTTGATTCTATGGCTGCTCGCTATTATCTCGAGCACTATCTGCGAGGTGAAAATGCCGATTCTGAAATGCACCGACAAATTGACAAATTTCACGCACAGCTCCAAAAAGGACAAATTGATCGGGATACGATCGCGCATATTGCCAATAGTATGTCGCCAGATCTTGCGACGTTAATATTCGCGGACTATCTTTCGAGTCTTGAGTCCAACGCTCGAATGCAGGCGAACTTTTCAGAGGAACTTGCTGAGATTCTCCGTCCACAATGGAGTTTTTTTTTAGATGACGCTCAATCTCGGGAATATGTGATCCTGTTCGCACCTGGATGGCTTTATCTTTCTGATCCTACAACGGGTGCTGATTTTCTCAAGCAGCGGGAAATTCTTGATCGGATGGGTATCCAAACAGGGCTAATTGAAACGGCGGAAAGCGGATCTGTTGAACACAATGCTGAAATTATTGCTGCCGAGATCATGTTGAGAGGTACTGAAAAAGAGAAATTGATTCTGGTTAGTGCCAGCAAATCTGGAGCTGAAGTGGCTTTCGCGTTGGGAGCTTATCTGACTTCAGCGCAAACGACGCATGTTCATGCGTGGGTCAATGTTGGTGGGGTAATTCAAGGAACACAGCTTGCCGATACTGCCATGGATTGGCCTCAGTGGTGGGGACTTTATCTCTATTTTTGGTGGAAAGAATGGGATGTTTCTGGCCTTGCGAGTATGACTACCAATATTCGGCGCGCAAGCTATGCGTATATTCACATTCCAGATAATATCTTGGTGGTAAATTATATGGCCGTTCCTCTCTCAGGGGACATATCAGACGGGGTAAAGAGTCGATACGAATTACTGCGTCCCTATGGTCCGAATGATGGATTGACCCTGCTCGTGGATCAGATTATTCCAGGTAGTGTTACTGTTCTTGAGCTTGGCCTTGACCACTTTTTTCGTGATTCAGTTATCGAATGGAAAACTGTCGCGTTGTTTCGCACAGTCGTGAAATCGTTGGCATCTCAGCAGGGGGCTATGCATTAACCACATTTACTTGGGACAATTAATAGTAGAAATCAAGCCTTCTTGATGGGGGAAAGTGAGGTGAGGAAGGACCGTTGTTATCGGGTGTGTCATAAATTTGATAAGGGAGAGATCATGTCGGTACGATTCCATGGAATTCAAACAATGATTGATGCATCCTGTAAAGATGGGATTGAAGTTACAGGGGAGGTGCCTTTGTGGCGACTAGACGGGCTAGACAGGGTCCTTTCCCTGTCGTATTTTCTTGGTAGTACAGGACAGTGAGGTCTTGGAAGAGACTGAGTAGTTCGTTGGGGGCTAAGCAAAACTCTTTACGGCGTGGATGATTGAATCGATGATGATTCGCAATCAAGAAGGTTTCGAAAATGAGAATTCCTCCGACTCTCAGCGCATTCACAATTACTGGAGCAAGGTTGCGCTGGAGGTAGTAAGTGTTGACGATTAAACTATAAGCGTTTTTCTCAATTGTTGGGGACTGTTCGAGGTCAATTTCTGTGAGTAAAAGATTCCGGATACCGAGCTGTTTTGCTTTTTCCTCACATGTAGCTAATGCCTCACGATTTCGGTCAACACCGTTTACCTGAAAACCAGCCTGTGCAAGAAACAGGGCGTTTCGTCCTTTTCCTGTTGCGATATCGAGGGCCCTCCCACGTGGGATTAGAGAAAGGTGTTCTGTGAGTAGAGCTGACGGCTGGTCAGCTTGTGGACTCTCTGTCTGTTGTTTGCTGATAATTACTCCAATTGATCCCTTGTTTTCTAAAACCGAGGAGAGGGATTTTTTCGTGAGCGTTATGGTGATTGTTCGTGCATAAGTGGCTTCAAAAATACGATTAATCATGTGGTTGGCTAATGTTTCTAGCAATGCAGATGTTTCTGTGTGTGCAACGTCTTTAATGATGTTGCACACTTGCTCGTAATCGACAGTTTTTTTGATATCGTCAGCAATGATTGCTTGTGTTGTGTTGTAGGTGGCTTCGAGGTCGACGTTCAATTGTTGAACAATCGAACGTTCTTCTGGTGTTACTCCACAGTGAGTGTTGATGGAAAGGCCGCGAATAATAATAGATCCATACATGGCGTGTTTCGTGGTCTCGGTCATTGTTCTTGGGCTCGATATTTTTTGTACCTGAAAGAAATGATGACGAAAGCTTCAGCAGCAACTTTGCAAAGTTTCTCAGATTTTTTTTAGAAAGGTCAAGGTGTAGTGAGATTTAGCTGAGAATGTAACCTTCGTGGATTAAAATCGAATTTTCCCCACTCTGCTGATGAGTAATTCCGTGATTCTTTTTAGACCTTGGCAATGGTTTGGTTGTGGTGGGTGAATATTTGAGTGTGGGTGCGTCATTTTGTTCTTGATGGGACTGCCTGATCTTTCACGTCACCATGGCTTAGATGAACAATGCGAAATTGTTTCATGCTTGCCCTGTGGGAACAACTGAATAGTTTGCTGGATCGTGAGGGGGAAAATGCGGTTCAGTAATGATGTAACTAGCGTTGATACGAACGGAATGTACACATTAGTTCGCGCGTGAGTCAATAGCTTGAAAAGGTCGCTAGCTACCTTTCCCGACATCCTGTTAGAATGCTAAGCGTGGCAGCTCAAATTATCAATGGGAAGATGTTGGCGCAGGCAATTAGGGCTGAATTGCATATGCAGGTTGCGGCATTACAAGCCAAAGGTGTTTGTCCAGGCCTTTCAGTGTTTCTTGTTGGGGATGACCCTGCTTCGGCCTTGTATGTGAAAAATAAGCACAAAGCATGTGAGTCTGTTGGAGTTTTTTCCGAGGAGCATCGTTTGCCAGCAATGGTCTCTCAAGAGGAACTTGTTAATTTGGTCTTGGCCGCAAATGCCAATGCAAAGATTCATGGCATTCTCGTTCAACTTCCGCTGCCTTCTCATATTGATAAACGTATGATTCTTGAAACTATTGCAGTTGAAAAAGATGTTGATGGCTTCCATCCCCATAACATGGGGGGGCTACTTCAAGGCAACTCGTGTGCTGTCGCGTGCACTCCAAAGGGTGTGGTGAAAATGATTGAATCAACGGGAGTTCCAATCGCAGGTAAAAGGGTAGTTGTGGTAGGTCGAAGCCAGATTGTTGGAAAACCTGCGGCAATGCTTTTGTTGGAACGCCATGCAACGGTAACGATTTGCCATTCCAGGACACAAGACTTGGCTGGTCAGTGTCGCGAAGCTGATATTCTAGTTGTCGCAGCTGGGAAGGCTAAAATGATTGATGCGACTATGGTTAAACCTGGTGCCATTGTAATCGATGTTGGAATGAACTTAGTAGATGCTGGATTTGTGGGAGACGTCGATTTCGAGGCCGTATCTAAAATTGCGGGCTGGATCTCCCCTGTTCCAGGGGGTGTAGGCCCGATGACCATTGCCATGTTGTTGGAGAATACGATTGAAGCCGCTGTACGAGCGGCGAAACGAGGGATGTAGCTATGCTGCGCGAATTCATGTTTTTTGTTGAGCGTTTGTAATGATGAATAACGCTGTACGTCTTCGAGAGGCTTTAACAACCAAGCCTTTTGTGACCACCATTGAATTTAATCCACCGAAGGGGACTGATGTTTCAAAGGTGATGACGTTGGCCAGGGAAATTGTTGGGATGGTTGATGGTGTTAACGTGACTGACAATACGGCAGCTGTGTTGCGTGCTGGTTCAATCTCCCTCTGTCGATTATTGTACGAAATTGGACATGATCCGGTTATGCAGATTACCTGTCGTGATCGCAATCGACTTGCCATTCAATCTGACATTCTTAGTGCACATCTACTTGGGATTCGCAATCTTTTGTGCTTGACTGGGGACTATCCGACTGTTGGAGACCATAAAGATGCTAAGCCGGTGTATGATATTGATTCTATTCAGATGCTGAAGATTGTTGCTGGGATGAACCAAGGATACGATATGAACGGAAATAATCTGCGTGGGGTGACTGATTTATATGTGGGGGCTGCCATGACACCAGACATGGAACCTCGAGGACTTGCGCAAACGAAGTTTGAGACGAAGGTGAACGCGGGTGCACAATTTGTCCAAACCCAAGCCATCTTTGACGCTGTACGCTTCAATGAATTTATGAGTTTTGCTCGCCAATTTAAGATCAAGGTGATTGCGGGGATCATCTTACTGAGGTCAGCGAAAATGGCTCGATTTTTGAATGAGAATATTCCTGGACTTTCCGTGCCGCAGGATATGATTGATGAACTTGATTCGGCATCTGAAGATAAAGCGTGTGATGTTGGAATTGATCTTGCCGTCAGGACCATTAACGCCATTCGTGATTCCTGTGATGGCGTTCACCTGATGACTATCACCGCAATTGATCAGCTTCCAGAGTTGATTAAGAGAGCAGATCTTCGCTAAGAGTTTGTGATGCCACCGTGGGCGTATATTAGGGATATTTCCGGCTTCGCTCGGCAAGAGGTCGTGCTCAAAGGCTGGTTGCAAAAAAAACGCTCTAGCGGAAAAATCCATTTTTTGCAAGTGCGCGATGGGACTGGGACCATCCAGTGTGTTGTATTGAAAGGTGACGTCGATTCGGATGTCTTTAGCATAGCGAATCACCTTCCCCAAGAATCATCGATCATTATTACTGGTATTGTGCAAGTTGAACAACGTGCGCCTTCTGGGTTTGAGCTCTCTGTCAAACATCTTTCAGTCATGGCATCTGCTGAAGAATATCCGATTACGCCGAAAGAACATGGCATCGCGTTTCTTCTCGACCATCGACATTTGTGGTTACGCTCATCTCGTCAGATCGCGATTCTCAAGATTCGAAGTGAGTTAATTAAATCGTCGCGTTACTACTTTGATTCACGTGGGTTTACGCTCCTTGATGCTCCGGTCTTTACCCCAGCGTCGTGTGAGGGAACAACCACGTTGTTTGAAGTGGACTATTTTGGGGAACCTGCATATTTGACGCAGAGTGGTCAGTTATATATGGAAGCGGGAGCGATGGCACTTGGAAAAGTGTATTGCTTTGGCCCGACGTTTCGAGCAGAAAAATCAAAAACACGACGACATTTGATGGAGTTTTGGATGATCGAACCGGAAGTTGCGTATTTCGATCTTCAGGACGACATGAATCTTGCAGAAGATTTTGTGGAGGCCATTGTGCGTCATGTTCTTACCCAGTGTTCCGAAGAATTGGCAATACTTAATCGCAATATCGAGAAATTAAAAAATATTAAAAAACCTTTTCCTCGAATAACCTATGGGGATGCAGTCAAACGTCTTAGAAATCAGGGTGTTGCATTTGAGTGGGGGAACGATTTTGGGGCTGATGAGGAAACTCTTATTGCAGAATGGTTTGATAGGCCGGTGATCGTGCACCGATATCCTGCAACCTGTAAAGCGTTTTACATGAAAAATGATCCTGATGATCCTAGCGTTTCTCTTAGCATGGATATACTTGCACCAGAAGGGGCAGGAGAAATTATAGGAGGTGGTCAGCGGGAGGATGATCTTGAAACGCTACAAACCAAAATCGCTGCACATGCTCTTCCAACCGAAGATTTTTCATGGTATGTGGATGTGCGACGGTATGGTTCCGTTCCTCATGCAGGTTTTGGAATGGGAATCGAACGAGTGGTTCGATGGGTATGTGGTATTGACCATGTGCGTGAATCGATTCCGTTTCCGCGAATGTTAGAACGTCTGCGGCCATAGTAAGATTGAAGTGATGAAATTTAGAACGACAATAACCGATTTGCAGAAACGTAATCAGCAAGGGAAGAAAATTGTGATGGTGACAGCCTACGATGCCACCTTTGCGCGCATTGTTGAAGAAGCTGGAGTTGATGTGATGTTAGTCGGGGATTCGCTTGGTATGGTAGTGCAGGGGAAAGAGAATACGTTGTCGGTGACGATGGAGGAGATGCTCTATCACACAACAATGGTGGCATCAGCGGCGAAGAAAAGCCTTGTGATTGCCGATATGCCGTTTCTGTCGTATCAGGGTGATATAGATGATGCCATAAAGAATGCTGGTCGGTTGTTGCAATGTGGGGCTACAGCAGTCAAACTCGAAGGCAGTCTTGGCATCCTTGACCGAATAAGCGCCATGGTTGAGTTTGGAATTCCCGTTATGGCTCATCTTGGCATGACCCCACAATCGGTGCATCAGCTTGGAGGGTATCGAGTTCAGGCAAAGTTACAGAGTGAGGTTGATCGGTTGGTTGATGATGTGAAAGCTCTTGAATCTGCTGGCGTGTTTGCTGTTGTGTTAGAGGCAATACCTGCTGATGCTGCGGAGCAGGTGACCGCAGCAGTGGCTATTCCGACGATTGGAATTGGAGCTGGCCCCGCATGTGATGGGCAGGTATTGGTGTTGTATGATCTTCTCGGATTATTTGATGGTTTCGTCCCAAAGTTCGTAAAACAGTACGCACAGCTCAAAGCTGAATCGATCAAAGCTCTACGTGAATTTAAAAGAGATGTTGAGGATGGAAAGTTTCCTTCCGGTTCTGAGAGTTATGACTGATGCTAGGGAGTCGTGTGATCGAGATTAAAAAAATCTCGTGTACTGAATCGCTGAGGGGTATGTTGTGTGGGTTCAGATCCACGCACAAAGATTTCTCGCTTGGTATTAGATGCACCCCGTTCGGCGAGAAATCCTGTTTTAGGATCAATTTCGACAACCACAATATTGTTTGGTGGGATGAAACGTTCTTCGTCAGATGGAGGTGATACATTTTTCATGAAATCGATCCAGATTGGAAGTGCCGATCGAGCCCCAGAGACTTTCTCACCTAGGGACTTAATCATATCAAATCCCACCCAAACTCCAGTCACTATACGAGGGGAATAGCCCATGAACCAGCCGTCAGTGAAATCATTGGTTGTTCCGGTTTTTCCAGCTACGGGATAGGAAATCACTTTTGCTCTTTTTCCTGTTCCATGTTGAATCACGTCTTCTAGTATAGTGGTTATAAGATAGGCCGTTTCTGGTGACAACACGGGTTGAGGATGATGTGCATGCTGCACTAGGAGTGTACCGTCTGAATCACGAACAGATTCTATAGAATATGGATTCAGGTGGATGCCTTGGTTGGCGAACACCCCATATGCGCTCGTCAGTTCCTGTAATGTCACGCTTGATGATCCGAGGGCAAGGGAGAGGTATACATCTAACATGCTGGTAATGCCGAGGGATTTGGCGAGTGCATGAACACGGCGAACACCTATTGTTTTAAGTAGTTTTACAGTTGCTACATTTCGTGAATGAATGAGTGCATCACGAAGTGTGACGGTGCCATAGAATTTTTTCTCATAATTTTCTGGCCTCCAGTCCTGAAAGACTACTGGGGAGTCGATAAGGATAGTTGCGGGTGTCATGCCTGCTTGTAATGCCGCAGTATAAATAATAGGTTTGAATGCTGATCCGGGTTGCCGCTTGGCAGATGTGGATCGATTATATTCGCTACGATTAAAGTCATAGCCACCGACCATGGCGCGAATAGATCCAGTTTTTGGGTCGATAGCCATGAGCGCTCCCTCGACAAGAGGAGTTTGCTCTAAGGTGAACTTCGTAGTGCCGCTGATGGGTGTTTTGAGCGCAACCTCGACAATATTTCCGACGCTGAGAATCTGATCAGCCGTTGGAGCTTTCAACACGACAATATCTTCATTAATGTCTGGGCCAACGAGACGGCGAGCTGCCCAGAGCATATCTTTAAGTGAAATTGTTCCGGTGAGGTCTCCCGCGGTGACCACGGCTGATTTCGTGTCAACTTTGGTGACCACTGCCTTCAAAATGCCGTTCTGAGAGGGGGAAACTTCATTGAGCTGTTCTATATTTAGAGGACCGCGATATCCCTGTTGTTTGTCAATCGCGCGGAGGCCGTTTTGTACTGCGAGGGTCGCTGCCTGTTGGTCTGCAATGTTTAGCGTAGTTTGAATGTGGAGGCCTCCTTTGTAGACCATGCTTTCGCCATATGTATTAAGAAGGTGCTGGCGAATCAAATCGACAAAGTAGGGAGCGATTACTTCTGGCTCTCTCTTGTGGTATTTCAAAGGAGTGGAGATCGATTCGTTATATTGAGATCCTGTAATAAATCCCTCATCGTGGAGGCGTTTTAGAACGTGGTTGAGTCGTCGTTGCGAACGTTCAGGGTATCGGAATGGTGAATACGACGTTGGGGCTTTTGGAAGCCCTGCAATAAACGCTGACTCTGCGATCGAAAGAGTTGAGATGTTTTTTGAAAAATATGTTTGTGCAGCAGCGGCGACACCATATGCGCCATGGCCGAAATAGATCTGATTTAAGTAGAGTTCCAAAATTTTGTCTTTTGACAGAGTCTTTTCCATGTGAACAGCAAGAATTGCCTCTTTAATTTTCCGCGTGTAACTGCGTTCTGGGGTCAAAAAGACGGATCGTGCAAGTTGTTGTGTGATAGTGCTGGCTCCTTGTCGGATTCTGAGGGCTTCGAGGTTTGTCACAAATGCCCGGACAATTCCAAAAATATCTACCCCCCCATGTTCCATGAATCGAGCATCTTCAACTGCAATGATGGCTTGGCGGAGTTCCCTCGGCATCTCATCTAAAGGTGTAAGAATTCGGCGCTCGAGAAAAAATTGTCCTATTATTGTTCCGTCATCAGCATAGACACGAGTGACTAGGCTTGGTTGATGTGCGTGGAGTGATTCGACGTCAGGAAGATCTCGAGATAAATTCCATACGATTCCAGCGATGCCAGCAACTCCAAGAGAGCTGACGAAGAAGATGCCAAGCAGGAGTTTAATCCAAAAATAGCGTCTTGTTCGTGTTCGTTGTCGCGATTGATAAAGAGGCATATGTTATTTTTTACGACTGTTGCTGGATTCCAGCGGAGGCAGCTTCGGGATATAGTGTGGAATATTGTGCGAGGAAATTTTGGAAGTGCAATGTACCTAATTCGTAACTATTCAGCGATGGTAAACCCAAGATCCTCAATCATCTTCCAGGCCTCATTTTTTGGTTGCCCGGGAGTCGTCAAGTAGCCGTCAACGAACAGGGAGTCTGCTGCAAATAGTGCGAGTGGCTGGAGTGACCGAAAATTATATTCCCTCCCCCCAGCCGCGCGAATCTCTTTGCGGGGATGCAAAAATCTGAATAGACACAATACCTTCAAACATCGTTGTGGCGTAAGGGTATTACAGTTCGTCAATGGCGTTCCTTCAATAGGGTGGAGAAAATTAATAGGAATTGAGTCTGGGCCGATATCACGAAGCGCTAACGCAAGATCAATGATATCTTCGTCGCCTTCACCCATTCCGATAATCCCGCCTGAACAAATTTCAAGTCCGGATTTCTTAGCATTATTGATGGTATCGATGCGATCTTGGAATGTGTGCGTTCCGCAGATATCAGAGTGATATCGTTCACTGGTATTGAGGTTGTGATTAATTCGGTCAACACCTGCGTCTTTTAATCGATAGGCCTGATGTTTTGTAAGCAAACCGAGAGAACAGCAGACTTGCAATGGAAGATTTTGCTTGATACGACGAACTGCTTTCCCTATTACATCAACTTCATGATCAAGAGGCCCGCGTCCGCTGGTGACGATGCAGTATCTGACGGCTTTGGAATCGGAAGCGCGATGTGCGTCTTCAACGAGCTTGTCTTCCGGCAAAATCCCGTGACGATCAATGGAGGCAGTAGAAATTGATGATTGTGAACAGTAATGACAATCTTCGATGCACGACCCACTTTTGGCGTTAGTCAGCATTTGAACTTGAACTGTATTTCCCGCGAACGCTTTTCTCACTGCATAGGCGGCATGGAGAAGACCCAGAATTTCGCTGTTTGGAGTTGAGAGAACCTCCCTACACTCTTCACGGGTGAGAACGTCACCGCGAAGCGCGATAGATGAGTACTTCTCAAATTGAACTGTGTGATTTGGAAGCATGATATGAGTTTTTCTCTTGGTCAGAGGGAATGATCATGGGGTGGAATTCGTTGGCTCTAGCCTATGGCGTGGTCTGCGGTCACGGTTGATGGTCCATCTTCAACGATTTGACTGGAGGCATCACCCCATACGTAATCAAGGCCATAGTATTCTCTAATATCATCGGTAAAAATGTGAATCATGACATCGCCATAGTCCATAAGAATCCAAGTAGCAGCCTCTGTTCCTTCAATGCTTAGCGGCCGGGTCTTCAGGTTTTTAAGTTGATCCTCTACGCGGCGCATCACTGCTTGAACTTGGCGATGAGAGTGTGCGGAACAGATTACCATGTAGTCGGCAATAGTTGTTAGTTCTCCAACTTCAAAGATGACAATATCTTTCGCCTTTGTTTCGAGGGCAGCTTGTGCTGCTTCGAGGGCTTTGGATCTAGGATTCAGGGCGAACATGCTCCGTAGTATAGAGTCGAGATTTGAGTATATAAGATTTAACCGAGGTGGGCAATAGAGCATGAGCTTCCTGCTTTTTCGTTATAGCCTCGCGGATTGAGCTCGACGAAATGTCGATGCTATGAACTTGAAGAAGGGTTATGGATCGTTGGGGCTTGAGTTGTTGTTTTGGATAGATAACAAGTTTATTGCAGGCCCCAGCATCTAGAGCTTCAACGTGTTCTGAGTCAATGTCTATCCCAAAAAAATCCTTATACTGTGATTCCACGATAGGCTTAAACTTCCATCCTGGCCGTGAAACAACGATTAGATCGCAGAGCTTGAGGATGAGTTGGGGGTTTCTCCAATGTGGAAGGTCGAAGAGATTATCAAGGCCCATAATAAAGGAGAGATTGGTATCATCGTTATGCATCTCTCGTATTGCTTCAACTGTGTGATACGAATAGGACGGACCTTTGATCTCAATATCTGAAAGTACAAACGCCGGAATCCATGCGATCGCAAGACGCACCATCTCGCGTCGATGTTCAATTGCTGTAACTATAGAATTTTCACGGTGAGGAGGTGAACTAGCAGGAATGAAAAGAATCTGATCGCAGAGAGCGAGTTCAATGACTTCTTGCGCGACAGCAAGATGTCCTGCATGTATAGGATCAAATGTTCCACCAAATAGACCGAGGTTCATAGGGGTGATTGGGTGAAGTTGTGTTGTGTGTTGGCCAGTGTACTCGACATCAGATTTTATTTGTCCGTTGATTTTGTGCTTGCTACGAGACAAAGTGTGCTGTGCCTGAAAATTCACGAAGGTTAAATCCTATTGCCGGAAAACTATTTAGGCTGTAATGCTGTTTCTGATGTGCTCCCATTTTTTATTATTTAAAACTGGAGTGAAATTTTAGGATGAAAATTCCAAAGACAGGCAGAAGGTTGTGATCCTCCCCTTCTTGATTTTTTAGATCCTAGTTGTTCTACTCCCGTACTTGGCCATCGCCAAGAACGATAAATTTTTGGCAGGTCAATTCTTCTAGACCCATGGGGCCGCGCGCGTGGATGCGTGTCGTGCTGATGCCCATTTCTGCGCCTAATCCAAATTGGAATCCGTCGTTGAAGCGCGTGGATGCGTTTACCATGACAGCGCTGGCATCGACTTCTTTTAAGAAGCGCTGTGCCGTCGCCTCGTTCTTTGTGATGATGGATTCTGTATGGGACGATCCGTAATTGACGATATGTTCCATTGCAGTGTCCATATCGGGGACGATCTTCACGGCGAGGATAAGGTCAAGGAATTCTCGACCCCAGTCGTCTTCTGTTGCGCGCATGGCGTTTGGAATCAAGGAGACTGTCTTTGAGCAGCCTCTGATTTCTATCCCAGCCTTGTGAAATTTTTCCCCAAGCAATGGAAGAAATTTTGGTGCGATATGTTCATGAATGAGGAGAGCTTCCACTGCGTTACAGGTGCCTGGCCGTTGGGTTTTGGCGTTGAAACACACTTCCTGTGCCATTTGTAGATCAGCGTCGCAATCGACATAGATATGGCAGACTCCTTTGTCATGCTTGATCACGGGGATTTTTGATTGCGAGGTGACAGCTTTCATTAGTCCTTCGCCGCCGCGCGGTATAATCAAGTCGATATATTCTGTAAGTGACAGCATTTCGGTTATTGCTTGGCGGTTAGGATTTTCGAGAAAGGTAATTGCTCCTTCTGGAACTCCATTATCCCGAGCAGTGTTGGTGAGTATGTTTACGATGGCGGTATTGGAATGAATTGCCTCTGATCCGCCTCGTAAGACGACGGCGTTTCCTGATTTCAGGCACAGCCCAGCGGTATCAGCAGTGACGTTTGGTCTGGATTCATAAATGATTCCAATTACTCCAATTGGCACGCGAACTCGACCAATTTTCAATCCGTTTGGCCGCTTCCACATACCGCCATTGCTTCCGACAGGATCGGGAAGTGCTGCGACATCGCGCAACCCAGTTTGCATATCGGTAATGCGTTTTGGTGTAAGGGTAAGGCGATCTACCATGGCTTTGGTTAGTTGGGTGGCAGTGCCGAGATCCTTGCGGTTGGCCTTGACAATGATGGACTCGTTAGCCTTGATTGCGTCAGCCATGGCTCTCAGTGCCTGATTTTTTACGTCTGCTGAAAGAAGAGAGAGAGGGCGGGAAGCGTGTTTCGCTTGACGCGCTCGTTCAATCACCCACTGTCGAATATCCATATGAGCCTCGTTGTATTTAGATTGCATTTCTTTTTCAAAAGCACTTAGCTAGCTGGTCTTTACAGAGTATGTTTTTTTGATGTGGCATCTATATTAGGCAATACGATCAGTTGCGCGTTATTGCTTTGAATGTTGTTTGCCCCTGGAGTAGTTTCAATTACATAATAACCATATTGTCACGATGAATCACCTCATCATAATCTTTATAACCAAGCACCTGTTTGATTTCTCCAGTCTTGCGGCCCTTAATCTTTGCAAGATCGCTTGAAGAGTAGTTCACAAGTCCCTTAGCAATTTCGTGCCCTTTCTTGTCCACACAACCGATAGCATCTCCGTGGTCAAATTTACCATCAATAGCGGTCACTCCTGCAGGAAGGAGGCTTTTGCCACGTTGAAGAACTGCCTTGACCGCCCCACTGTCAAGAGTAAGCTTCCCTTTTGTTCGGCGGATAAAGGCGATCCAATGTTTGCGGTTTGCACGACGGACTTTTTGTGGAAGGAATACAGTTCCGATTTCTTTGCCGTCCAATACATCGGACATTGATCCTGTACGTTTGCCATTAATAATTATCGTTGGAATTCCTGACACTGCCATTCGTTTTGCCGTCTCAACCTTTGAAGTCATGCCACCTGTGCCTTCTATACTTACCGCACCGGTTGCGATTTTTTCTATTTCAGCAGTCACTTTACGTACAGTTGGAATGAGTAATGCCATGGGATTATGACGAGGATCTTCTGAAAAAAGGCCGTCAACATCTGAGAGAATAATAAGTAGTTGGGCATCGATAAGATTTGCTACCATTCCGGCTAGTGTGTCATTGTCGCCGAATTTTATCTCATCAACCGAGACGGTGTCATTTTCGTTTACAATGGGGATCACCCCTAGTTTGAGCAAAGCAGTAACAGTGTGACGTGCGTTTAGGAATCGTTCACGATCTGTCATGGTGTCGTTGGTCAGAAGAATCTGGGCCACCTGTTGTCCTGCGGTTTCGAAGGCATGATCATATGCACGTATGAGGTGTCCTTGCCCAACTGCGGCAGCGGCCTGTTTGAGTGGCAGACTGGTTAAGCGTGAAGTGAGTCCTAGTTTTTGGATGCCGGATACGATAGCTCCGGACGAGACTATGACGATTTCGTAGCCTAGCTCCTTTGCCTCAAGGACGTTTTTTGCAATTCGCTTGATCGCGTGGACGTTGAGGCCAGTTTTTTGGGCAGTTACCACATGGCTTCCAACTTTGACTACAATTCGCTTGCAGCTGTTTAAGATTGAGCGACGCATTTTTATCGAATCGTTGTGAGTGTTGTCCCTATGTATTGAATGAGTAAGGTTAAGCCTTCTCTGGTCGCAGAGGAAATGGTGAAGAATGGAATGTGTTGTTTAGCACAGAACGATTGAAGTTGATTGAGACGGGAATCATCTCCTCGTAGGTCAAGTTTTGTTCCGACGACTGCAAATGGTTTGCGATCGAGTTGGAAATGGCCTTCCGCATACGACTGCAATTCAGCTCTGAGGGCGTTGAACATTTCGACAGCATCATCCGGTTCAAATTCTCCGATGTCAATAAGGAGAAGGAGAAAGGTTGTTCGTTCGATATGACGGAGGAATTGGATTCCAAGCCCTTTGCCCGTATGTGCGCCTTTGATAATTCCGGGAATATCAGCAAGGACGAAGTGTTGTTCGTCATTCCATGACACTACTCCTAGTTGTGGGATGAGAGTCGTAAACGGATAGTTTGAAATTTTAGGTTTTGCAGCAGATATTGCTGCGATGAGCGAAGACTTCCCGGCATTTGGGAATCCAACCAATCCAACGTCAGCAAGAAGTTTTAGTTCCAGATGTAGCCAGCGAGCTTCACCTGATGTTCCAAGGGTTGCGCGGGTTGGCGCTTGATTTGTCGGTGTGGCAAGTTTGCCATTGCCTTTTCCCCCTTTTCCGCCGTGGGCAACAATTGTGGTTGCGCCTTCTTCGGCTAGGTCTGCAAGTGGAATGCTTTCTTCCATGTCTCGAATGATCGTTCCAATCGGGACTTTAATGATGATATTCGAAGCATTCTTACCGTGTCTGTTATTCCCTTCTCCATGGCCACCGCGTTTGGCGGTATAGTGCTGTCGGTAACGAAAATCGATCAGGGTGGTTAAATGACGGCTTGCTTCAATAATGATGCTTGCCCCTTTGCCCCCGTCTCCTCCATCAGGCCCGCCAAATGGAACATATTTTTCTCTTCTGAATGAGGAACAGCCGTTCCCCCCATCTCCGGCTTTGGTGAAAATTTTTGCTTGGTCAATGAACATGACTGATGGGGTGATTGCCGAAAGCAGTGTTCCAAGGAGCAAAACTTGGTAAGGCTGAGAGGCAGAACGAAAACGAAACTAGGTGGCAGGGTAAACACTGACTGCACGCCGACCAGAGCGGGATTCAAACTTCACTATTCCGGGCAGCTTTGCAAATAAGGTATGATCACGGCCCATGCCAACGTTGACGCCAGGATAAATTTTAGTCCCTCTCTGGCGGAGCAGGATATTCCCAGCTAGTACAGTTTCCCCAGCATAGCGTTTGACGCCAAGCCATTTGGGGTTACTGTCTCTTCCGTTTCGTGATGCCCCTTGTCCTTTTTTATGTGCCATATTATCTCCGTTTAGGTGTGCTAATTTTGCACAATCTCGTCAATACGGACACGTGTGAAATATTGTCGGTGCCCTTTGGTTCTGATGTAATTCTTTCGGCGTTTTTTCTTAAAGACAGTGATGGATCTTCGTCGGCCCTGATAGATAACCGTGCCCATCACTTTTACATCAGTTACGGTGGGGGTTCCGATGATGGGAGTATCTTCTCTTTGATAGAGCAGGACACTTGTCCATTCAACTACAGATCCCTTTTCTCCAGCGATCTTTTCAACATCGAGAAGATCACCAGAAGCTACTCTGTACTGCTTCCCGCCTGTTTCAATAATGGCATACGTCATGAGGGACTCCAACCTTGGGATGTGTAGATACAGCTGGACAGCATAAGCCACTGCCAAAAGGCTGTCAAGGATCGGGTTGTGATCTGTTGTTAGCCGTATCCTCGTGAATGGCGGCTGGGAGGGTTAAAAAAACGAATCTGTGGACGTTTAAAAAACCCGATCAAGACTATGCCTGCGATAAACCCTCCGATATGAGCAAACCATGCTATGCCTCCACCGCTACTGGGCAGGCTTGCATGGCTACTTGTGAGTTGCAGGATAAACCACAAACCGAGCACAAGTGCTGCGGGGACGCGTACGATTTTGATAAATATCCAGATTGGGATGAGTATGAGTATTGATGCTCGTGGATATAAGAGCAAATACGCTCCAAGCACACCTGAGATCGCCCCGCTAGCTCCAACCATTGGGATGGGGGATGAGGGAACAGTAAAAGCATGACTGAGTGCTGCAATGACACCACACAATATGTAGAACACAATGAAACGGCGGTGTCCCATCGCATCCTCTATATTATTTGCGAAAATCCACAGATAGAGCATATTCCCGATGAGATGTACCCATCCGCCGTGGAGAAACATACTGCTAATCAGGCTCAGTGGTGCTGGAATGATGACGTGTCTAGATGAAATTGCATCTTCGCCGAATATGACAGCTGGAATTACCCCAAACTGATATACGAATATGCGCTCTTCTGAGCCTAGAAGTGATAGTTGGTAGAAAAAGACCGATATACACGTGATGATGATGGAAATAGTGACAAGTGGTTTGATTGTTGTGGGATTGTCATCGCGGAGCGGAATCATGGTTTGTATTATAGCCAGACGAGAAAAGTTGCAAAACTCATGAGTAGGGTTAGGTGTTATGCTGGGGTACAGCGGGAAATACCCTTCAGTCCTTAATTAAGGGGATAGATTATGCTAACGAGTATAGGGGTGTGTGTTAGACCAGCGTGTGTGGGATTCATTCCATTGCTTCTTGTTGAGAGCTTTATCGAGATTATAGGCTGCGCTGATCAGTGCCATGTGGGTTAAAGCTTGAGGGAAATTCCCCAGCTGTTCTCCGGTATGAGAGACTTCCTCTGCAAACAATCTGAGGTGATTTGAATAACTCAACATTTTTTCGAAAATGAGGCGTGCCTCATTGAGACGTCCTGCCTTTGTTAAGGCTGCAACAAGCCAGAACGTGCACATACTAAAGGTGCCTTCTTCTCCTTCCACCCCATCTGGGGCTGAATTCCATGTTTGGTATCGATAAACGAGGCTGCCTGAGGCGAGTTGCTCCATAGTACGGTTGATAGTGGAAATCATTCGTGGATCATTAGGGGATACGAAATAAACCAGTGGCATGATGAGATTAGCAGCGTCAAGGCCTGGGCCTTCATAATGTTGTACAAAGGCTTGAGCCTCTTTGTTCCATCCGCGTTGCATCACTTCTGTGTAGATCCGATCGCGTTCCGCAATCCATTTGGTACGGTCTGCGGGGTATCCGTGTTTGTCTGCGAGACGAATGCCTCTATCTAATGCTACCCAGCACATTACCCGTGAATATACAAAGTTATGTCGCCCGCCTCGGACCTCCCAGATTCCTTCATCCCTCTGTTGCCAATTTGCTGAGACATAATCCAACAATCTGCACAAATTCATCCAGAGACTATAGGAAATTGGCGAGCCATCTTTATCTTGATTGTAGAGATAGATCGCATCCATCAAAGGCCCGTACATGTCGAGTTGAAGTTGTCCCACTGCAGCATTTCCAAGTCGTACTGGGCGAGAACCTCTATATCCGTCAAGATGGGTGAGTTCTTCTTCGGGGATTTCATGACGCCCATCAATGCCATACATGAGTTGTATGGATCCATCAGGGTTGAGATTATGACATCGTGCTTCCAGCCAATCCATAAAACGCCTCGCTTCATTAGAGAAGCCTAATCGAAGCAGTCCATATAAAGTAAAAGACGCGTCGCGAATCCAGGTATAACGGTAGTCCCAATTCCGACGACCTCCAAAAAATTCAGGGAGACTCATGGTTGGAGCAGCGACGATAGCACCGGTGCGTGCGTATGTCAGAAGTTTTAATGTGAGTGCAGAGCGATGAACGACTTCTCTCCAGCGTCCTGAATATTGACATTGTGCGAGCCATTGTTGCCAAAAGGCGGCGGTTTTCTGAAATGCTTCTTCGGCGGACTCGGGAGTAGAAAGCAATGCTTCCTTCCCATTTGGTTCGAGGTGTTCGAGGAAAAATGTCAGACTTTGGCCTGTGGAGAGCGTAAATTCAGCATGCGCAATGCCATCTTTTACTTGAAGGGGGATGGGGCTAACGAGTCCAAGAGTCAGGTTTTGAGAGCGAAAGATCGCACCTCTCTTGTCTATTTCAACCGAGTGCGAGTCTCGAGCGTAATTGAACGCGGGGGCACATTCAAGTACAAATGTTACTCGGCCGCGAACGACAGAAAGTATACGGATGATTTGGTGGCGTTTTGGGCTTTGTCCTGGCTCATCGGATTCAACTGGCATGAAGTCGGTTAATTCTCCCAGGCCTCCTTCATCTTGCAAAAAACGTGTATGCAAGATGTTGGTTTCTGGTAGATACATTTGACGTCTATTGCCACTACGTTTTGGCGAGATTTTAAAATGTCCTCCTGTCTTGCAGTCCAGAATTCTGGCAAAAACGCTTGAGGAGTCAAAGTGTGGGAGGCAACACCAATCAATTG
>DCWI01000105.1 GCA_002328825.1 Nitrospiraceae bacterium UBA2166
GTACGATATGGCGGGTAATGTGATGGAGTGGGTTTCTGATTGGTACGATCAGAAGTACTATGATACTGCACCTACTGAGAACCCAACGGGACCGAAAGAGGGCAAGACAGGTGTTGTCCGTGGAGGTGGCTGGGGGTTTTTGCCAGCCGATGCTCGATCAGCGCGACGCATCTACCCGCCTCGTGATACTCAGTGCAAGAACATTGGGTTTCGTTGTGCCAAAGATGTTGTGGACCAGTTAAGTATAGGGAAAAATTGATTTTGAACGTTGGATGGGACAGGTTTTATGAAATGCTGGCAGGCAGGGGAACTGACTGGGTTTGGCCCAAATATTCTTCGAGAAAAGAGTACAGGGCTATGTTGGCGTGCTGGGTGTCTACGACATATGCGAACATGATAGGAGTCTGGAAAGACCATCGAGGGGCAGCAGCTTTATTCAGACTGGTGTGAGCCAGTCATGGTGTGTGTTTGATTCCCCTGATACTGTAGAAAAATAAGTTTGCTGGATTTTTTTTGTGATTGGTCCTGGCTTTCCTTCACCAATCATGCGATTGTCTATTTCCCTGAGTGGTGTAATTTCCGCGGCAGTGCCGGTAAGAAAGACCTCGTCAGCACAGTACATCTCGTCGCGACCGAATCGCTCTTCTTTGACAGTGAGTCCGAAATCACGCGCAATCTGAAAGACTGAATTACGAGTAATGCCTTCCAGTACTGCCTGAAGAGGGGGTGTCTTGAGACGTCCACGGCGAACGATAAAGATGTTCTCTCCAGTTGCCTCGGCGACGTAGCCATCTGTATCCAGCAAGATAGCTTCATCATAGCCTGCCTGTTTGACTTCCTGCTTTGCCATGATGGAATTGACGTAGTACCCGCTAATTTTTGCCAGAGGCATGTTTGAGTTCACGTGATGTCGTGCGTATGACGATACCTTGGCTCTAATGCCGTTTAGGAGACCGTTTTCGCCCAAGTACGTTCCCCATGGCCATGCTGCTATCGCAACGCGGACGGGTAGGTTTTCACTCGGATAGAGGCCCATCTCGCCATACCCGAGATAGACCAAGGGCCGGATATAACAGGCTTCGAGTGTGTTAGATCGAACAACGTCGAGAATAGCGTTACTAATTTCTTCCTTGCTAAATGGAATACGAACCATGCCGATGTTAGCAGAGGCAAACAAGCGATCAACATGATCGTCGAGTCGGAAGATTGCAGATCCCTGTAGCCCTTTGTAACATCGAATTCCTTCAAACATTCCTAGCCCATAATGCAAGCTATGCGTGAGGACATGGACGTGCGCATTCTTCCAGTCTACCAAGGTGCCATCCATCCAAATTTTTGATCCTTCCTGCATCGAGTTTCTCCCTGTTGCTCTGGCAACGATAGTCAGAGACGTGCGACGAATCATAACAGCCTATTGTTAAATGGGTCAACGAACTGATTGGTCCCGCGCATGGACTTTTTGTCAAGCAATGTTCTACAATTTAAAGCAGAAAGAAGCAGGGGATATTAGGAAATGCCTTTGAAAATAGGGGTGAGGACGATGATGTGTTTCGGTTGGATGGGGCGGTATGCCTCTGTGTTGTTGCTCAGTATTGTATTTGTGGTGGTGCCTGGCATTTGTGGGGGTGCCGTATTGGCGCATGAGGATGAAGAGCACGAAAAGGCACTTGGTGGTGCAGGAACAAGAGAAGGTTTGGCGGCGTCGCCATTTCGCAACAAACGCGATCACGAGATCAATTGGTATGAATGGGGTGATGAACCGTTCGGACGTGCGGTGGCTGAAGACAAGCTCATTTTATTGGATTTGACAGCGGTTTGGTGCCATTGGTGCCATGTGATGGATGAGACGTCCTATTCTGACCCGGAAATTATTGAGATGCTGAATAAAGATTTTATTGCGATCCGGATAGATACTGATCGCCGTCCAGATCTACAGGTGCGATATCTTAGTGGAGGGTGGCCATCGACCGACATTTTAGTCCCCAGTGGTGAAATGGTTTTTGGAGCGACTTACCTCCGTCCTGAACAGCTGAAATCAGTGCTTCGCGAATATCAACAACTCTACAAGGAGCATAAACCTGAAATTCTGAAGCGGGCGAAGGTCATGCAAGAGGAGATGAAGGCGGCGTGGGCTTCGCATGATGCACCAAAAGGGGTTATTGATTCCAAAATTCTCACCCGCGCTGTCTCCATGATGAAAGGCAACTTTGATAAGAAAAATGGAGGGTTTGGGAACGCGCCAAAGTTTTTCGAACATGATGCTCTTGCTTTTGGTCTTCTCATGCATCACCGAACTGGGGATGAAGAATTGAAAGAGATTGTGCTCACCACTCTACGTAAACAGTTGGGAGTCTTTGATCCTGTATGGGGTGGATTCTACCGATATTCAGTAGATGCAGCATGGACAACGCCTCACTATGAAAAGATGTTGGATACGCAGGCCATGGCAATTCGGAACTATCTTGACGCTTACTTGCTGACGGGGGAGCGGCGGTATCGTGCTGCTGTCGAAGGTATCATGGCGTATGTTGATCGTTTTTTGTCAAACCCAGGACGTGGGGGGTTCTTTGCGAGTCAGGATGCCGATGTTGGGAGTCATGATCCGCATGCGACATTTGTTGATGGAGAGGACTATTACTTGCTGGGTGAGAAAGAGCGATTGGCTATTGGAATTCCGCATGTTGACTTGACTGTTCTTACTCACTGGAACGGACTGATGGCTCAGAGCTATCTCAAGGTGTATCAGGCACTAGGGGACAAACGAGCGAGAGATTTTGCGTTGAAGACCTTAGATATGCTGTATGTCACTCGATATCGCAAAGGAGAAGGTATCGCACATTACTTCGCGCATGGGAAACCACAGAGAGCGGGACTGCTGGTGGATCAAGTGGCATTTGCGCGCGCCTTGATCGAGGCCTATGTGGTAACGGCGGACCGTTCATACCTTCAGAAGGCCGAGATGATTATTGTCGACATGTATCTGTTGTTGGAGGACAAAACGGCTGGAGGGTTTTTTGATATGGCTTTCGACCCTGACGCAAAAGGGATGCTCCTCAGACCAGAAAAACCCACGATAGAGAACGCTCGGGCTGCAATGTTATTGAGCGAACTCTACTACTTTACTGAGAATACTATGTATAAGGATGGGGCGGAACGGACATTGCAGTATCTTCTCGGAACTCGATCACCATATCCCCCAGCGCTTGGGGCGCTTGCGGTTGATAGGTATCTCAACTATCCCTTGCATATCGTTGTTGTCGGAGAGAAAAAAGAGCAAATAACGAGGAATCTGTGGCACGAAAGCCTTCGCGTGTATGCTCCAGGGAAGACCGTTATGTTACTTGACCCTTCCAAAGACAAACTCGCTATTGGCGAAGTTACCTTTCCTGAACTTTCCCAACCCGCGGCCTATGTATGTACCGACCTGCTTTGTTCCAAGCCAATTGAAAAGCCAGGAGAGCTTCGCGAGAGCCTTAAACTGTTTCTTGACGCGACTGCATCGTAATTGTGGTGTTTGATGGAGGGGGTGCGTGGTGTCAGCACGACTATCCTTTCATTTGTCTTTTTTCTCCCCTTCACCACTGGAAACGCTCCTTCTATCGTTGTAGGTTCAACTATGCGACTTGCAAATAAAACAGTACTTATCAGTGGTGGAGGGACTGGTATTGGAAAAGCGATAGCTATATGTTTTGCAGCAGAAGGTGCGCGGGTGATGATTGTTGGTCGGCGGAAAAGTCCTTTGGTCGAAACCGTATCCGAGATTCATTCGCATGGGGGGCAGGCTGCGTATGTGATTGCAGATTATGCGCAGGTGAAACAGGTGAAGGAGTCGATTGCTGAGACAATATCTACATTTGGGACGCTTAATATTTTGGTGAACAATGCTGGGGTGGCGGGGTTTAAGCCTATTCTTGAGGTGACCGAAGAGGATTATGAGTACCAGACAAGTATCAATCTCAAGGGGTTGTTGTTTGCCACCAAGTTTGCGATTCCTCTGCTTGCTTCCCAGGGAGGTGGCTCTATCGTGAATATCTCATCCGGTGCGGGATTGAAGGCTGTGCCTTTCTCGTCCGTCTATGGGACCACGAAGGCAGGAGTTGTTCATCTCACCAAGATCAGTGCCCTCGAGACAGCCGATAGAAACATCCGAGTCAATTGCATCTGTCCAGGGTTTATCGAAACGCCCATCTTTGACACGTTTATTCCAAAGGATCAACTGAGGGCATCAAAAGCCAGTTTTCGCGAGATGACTCCGTTGAAACGAATGGGGCGTGCGGATGAAGTTGCAAAAGCGGCACTCTACCTCGTATCCGAAGATGCCTCATGGATGACAGGTAATGTGGTGACTTTGGATGGGGGATTGAATATCGCATAATTTTTGTATGAGCCGCGCTGTCCCAAAGGTGTTGCTGAGTGTGAGTGTGTGTGTGGCCATGTTATGTGCGATCCCGTCTTTGGCCAAACAAAAGAGTTTTCAATCGACAACAATTTCAAACATTGCGAATGATCCTGATGCCTATGACCGCAAAAAAGTTACTGTCTCTGGGAAGATTGTGAGTTTGCAAGTGCTTCGATCCTTTCGGGGAGATCTTTACGTTTCCATGGTGTTGATTGATGAAGACCAAGTAGATTCCTTGCCTGCTTTGACGGTTCTCTTTTGGCCATCTCATGCCTTGGCGATGGGGGATGTCGTGACCATTGAGGGGCGTTATCATGTGCAGTGGAGATTTGGCGGGCTTGAACATGATCATTTCGTCGATGCTAGTAAGGTGGTGCGTGAAGGTGAAGTTGAATTACCTCCTGCCTCATCATCTCCGCGTATTCAGTTGTGACTGAGTGGTTTGGTAAGGGGATGTACAGCGCAGGGTTCCGTAAATTAATTGAGTTTAGTAAGTTTTGTAAATCTAAAAATTTGACTGAGTAATACGACTTTACAAATTAATACGCATTAATGGTTTCTCCTAGCCCTTTGGCAGGAGAGAAGTCCTTTCTCATGCTATATTCTGAACCTGCCTTCTAAATTTCTTTTTCTAACCGTTCAAAAATGCCACCTACAGAACAATTCAATCAGGCACTCTGTAAAGGTTAAATTATCTTTGTAAAGGCAATAATTTATTAGACAAGATGACCGTGGGCAATCCAGTGGCGATCGTCAGGGCAGGTGATGACAAAGTGGCCCAACCCGGATTCGGATAATTGGACTGAAACCTCTTCGTGGGTGAAAGCAGCTAGCATAGAGTTGTAGAAATCTCGGCGAAGGATTTCCTGTTCGTGATGTGCGTACTGATCAACGATGATTTGAGCGATTGTTGTCGATTGAGGGCGGGCGAGATCCATGATGAGAACGGGTGCAGAGGGCTTTGCTAAGCGTGTGATGGTGGTCCAGAAATCCATAGGGAGGGGAAGGTGATGTAGCACACTATTGGAAATGACGGCATCAGCTAGGGCAGGCAAAAAAGTTCTTTGGATTGTTTCACAACGTAACTGGATGCAATCGTGTAGCTGCGCGGTGGTGATGGCTTTTTCTCCAAGCTGGATCATTGGACGTGAGGCATCGATTCCAATGACGCGACAGTTGGGGAGTGCTTGGACAAGCCGTATTGGAATATCTGCTGGGCCACATCCGAGGTCGATCACGGATCCAGAGCGGAAGTCAGGAAAGCACCGACGAAATTCATTGATGAAATATTCGTTTTCTTTTGAGAAGTCTGTTTGTGCGTATGCCTGCGTCTGTTCCGGATCGTCCATGAATTCTGGCTCAAGCACACGGTTCATTTCACGGAATTCCACCAGTCAATGCCATCTAACGTTTGATATTGGACTCTCTCGGGTTCGCGGTAGGGTGCTCGTATCATCGGGGGCGACGTAGTAAACAGAGCAAGGGGGAGACTTGAGAAAAAAATATCTAGTCTGCTTAAATTCATTTAGTCAGTTGAGATTGGTGTGCTGGGAGTCGAGGAGTTTCGTGAGATGATGAAGTCAGTTTCGTAGACCTTGTATACTGTTTGTATCATTCCGAGGCTTTGATACGCGGCTTGTGCGATTGCATTCTTATGCTCGACATACAATCGAAGACCACATACACCGGTAGTCGTCTTTGCATGGTTGTTAACATGTTGATATAGGCGGGTAAAGATAGATAATCGGCGATGGCTGGGATGTACATAGACGCTTTGAATCCACCAGAAGACTCCATTTCTCCAGTCGCTCCATTCAAACGTTATCATCATTTGTCCAACTACCTGAGTTTTGGTTGCCGCCACGATATAGAACCCCTTTGCGGAATTGCCTAAGACTGCATGGACCCCGTTCTTAACTCGATTGAGGTCGAGTGAAATTCCTTCTGTTTCTAATGCCATCATGACGTTGTAGTTCGCAATGGTATCAGTGTCATTGATTGTAGCTTGACGTATCGTGATCGGGAGAGACTGATTCATCGGTTGCCCCCAAACGTGTTCCAGTCCCATCCTTGGTTCTGCGCAAAAAATACATTTGAGCTGCCTAGTGTTCTAGACATTTTCCTCTCGTTACCTGTTCAACTCGCGGTCGTTATGTTTTACTTGATTCGTATCTCATTAGTTGCGTGTAATGTGCCTTGCTCGTGTCAGTATAGCAAGGTTGCGTCTTAATTGATGATGTTGATTAAGGGCGTTATGTATGGTTGACAGTAAACACATTTGCTAAAAACTCTATGATACGTGGTGTAATGGGGTCTGGGATGTGGTATTGCCATCAATTAGTCTTCAGGGAGAAGGAAACACCTTTGTGTTTGATGTATTTCAAATTTGCTGTAGACTAGGTACTACGGAACTTCAGTATGTAGCCAGCATGAGAGGTTCGGAGATTCATCCATCTTTTTCCCACCCAGCTATTACCCACGGGCACACGCGAAATATCGTCGCTTTTTTGATTAATCGTTATCTCTACTCCAGTATCGCCATGAAATAGGAGTGAAAGGTGAGATTCTTGGTGGTAGACTGCGTCCTTAAGAGGGAAGAATTTGGGAGTCGGATGGTGAGTACAAAGGGAATGGAAGTCATGATTCGACTGAGGCTAGGCCTAATCGCCCTTGGCGTGTTTTTGACTGTTCTCAATGGATGTAGTCAACTTGGACCTGGGAGAATTGAAATAGGCCGTGGACACTACAATGTGGTTGTTCAGCAGACCGACAATGAGCAAATGCTGCTCAATCTTGTTCGTTTGCGGTACCGGGATACGCCGTTTTTTCTGCAGGTAGCAAGCGTGTCTACAAATTTTGAGTTTCAAGTTTCCGCAGATAGCAGTGCAGCATTGAATGTGGGACCTGATGCGTATGGTCTCGGTGTTACGGGGAAGATGATTGAATCACCGACTGTGACCTATACTCCTCTGCAAGGGGATCAATTTGTCAAAGAGTTGCTTTCACCCATGAGTCTGTCCACAGTAGTTTTGTTGTACCATTCAGGGTGGGCCATTGATCGGATCTTTAATGTCACGATGCAATATCTTAATGGGACTCCAAACGCGCCGAGTGCGTCGGGGCCAACCCCTGCTGGAGTTCCTAAATACGAAGACTTTCATCGGATCACTGATATTCTCAGAATTTTGCAAAAACGGGGGGATGTGACTCTTGGACAGACTAAAGGGAGTGGTCTGGACCAAAGCATGGTTTTGCGTATTGCGTCACACGCGATTGATTCACCGGAAGGGCGTGAATTGAGTGAGCTTCTTCGTTTGCCCTCTGGGAAAACCGATTACGTGATCACTACCACTGTGGATTCAAGTAACGGTGAGGAAATGAGTGTTGTGATGCGATCATTGATGGCAAGCTTGTTTTATGTTTCGCAGGGGGTCCAGCCACTGCTTGAAGACGAAACACGTGGTCGTGTCACGATTACTCGTGATGCAAATGGCCAACCCTTTGATTGGAGGCAGGTGACCGGAGAATTGATGCAGATACGTTCAAGTGTAGACCGACCAGAATTTGCATCGGTTCGTGTTCAATACCGTGGGACCTGGTTCTACATCGATGATTCTGATCTGACCTCAAAGTCCACATTTGCGTTGCTTATGAGTCTCTTTTCGTTGCAGGCTGGCGATGTTCCAGCGACTTCGCCTGTGCTCACTCTTCCTGTCGCTCGATAAGGTCAGTGGAGTCATAATGCTGCCCTCCGAAGGCAGAGGAAGGGATTCGAATCTTCTAATAGTCTGGAGAGTAATGCCAAATTTCCTGGGTTTTTATTAGTTAGTATTCGTTTAAGGTGAACCAAGAAATTGTGGCGCTGGGGGGATGAACCCCCTGAAAACATTGCAAAATATACCTTATATTTCTACAATAGAAGCTCTCTCTCCTGTTATTATCAGTGTAAGGAACAATTGGATGTTATGAAACGGACTTTATCAGGCCGGGTGGTGACGATTCTCTTTGTTATTACTTGTGTGGCTTTTGGGCTTGCGAGTATCCTAAATAGCCTACTTGCATACGCTTTAGAATCGCCTTCTGCTGTTTCTATGCGTGTGGATAATCCGCATCCACTGCAACAGGTTGTTGATATTGATGAAGTTGTACGGGTCATTCTTGATGGAAAATTGTTTCTACAACCTCAACACCTCAAGTTGGCGTCTGCCAATGGGGCATCTTTACCTGGGGCTTCCGGCTATGAGGTCTCAGAGGCCGGAGAGATAGTGACGCCTGATGGGCCCATTCCACTTCGTTTGATGGGTACGGTGGTTGGGCCTCCACGACTGACCTATGCAATTATTGAATCCGATGACGAGGGACAGCGTTTATATCATCTTCACGATATGGTGCTTGATGTGGCAAAAGTGGTTCGGATTGAGCGAAATGAAGTTACTGTTGAGGTGGAGGGGGTGCCAGCATCATTGCGGACGGAATTTGCACCCATTCATTCACAGGATGAAGCCGAGCCTAGCGCTTCCAGTATGGCATCGATTTCATTAAGCGGATCTAAAGCCACTGTCACTGCTCCGCGAAAAACAAACAGGAAAAAGAAAAAGGCAAAGCAACGTTTGACATTAGATCGCAAGGAAGTTGACGCAGCGTTTGCCAATCTTCCTAAGCTTCTGACGCAAGCCCGGGTAATGCCCCATTATTCCAGCGGAAAAATGGCTGGATTTCAAGTGGTCTCTGTGAAGTCAGAAAGCCTTTTCGATCGTATTGGCCTGCAGTCTCAAGATGTACTTAAACGAATCAATGGGATGGAAATCAAAGATCCATCAAGGTTTCTCAGTGCATTCCAGCAGGTAAAGGAAGAGGAAACGATTACTCTTGACCTCATTCGGAAAGGCAAGGCAAGTACCTTCGTGTACGAGATCCGGTGATTGTTATGGGATGTCTTCCCTGTCATCCAGTGAGTGCTTCCCAATGGCTGGGTTTGGTGTTGTCGATATGCATAATTGCGAGTGGTCTGCTGCCCATAGATCGCGCGTACGCTCAGCCTATGGTTGGTGATGCGATTCCCCAAGCTGGAGAGGCAATCACTCTGGATTTTCAAGAGGTTGATCTCCCTGTTTTCATTCGATTTGTCAGTGAGTTTACTGGGAAGAATATTATGATCGATGAAACAGTAAGGGGAAAAGTTTCATTGTTTTCTCCAACAAAAGTCGCAAGTGATGGTGTTTATCAGGTGTTTCTTGATGTTCTCAGGTTGAAAGGGTATGTCGCTGTTGAGACTGGGAACGTGATCCAAGTGCTATCGGCTTCCGATGCGCCATCAGGTCGTCAGATTTATGTGCATCAGTTAGAGAACGCAAAAGCCTCTGAGATTACTGCCGTTCTTGTGGGGCTTGTCAGTAGGTCAAATGCGGTGACGCCACCACAACCAGGTAAACCCGTTGTGCGTCGTGCAACAGAGTTTGAAGGACCTGTACAGATTTATCCAGACAAGACATCGAATAGGCTCGTTATTACGGCGACCCCTGATGACTATGAACGATTGGTGTTGATCATTGATGGGTTGGACGTACAATTGGGCCAGGTTTTTGTCGAAGCTGTGATTATGGAGGTGAATATTTCCACGCTAAAAGAGTTGGGGAACGAACCCAATGCGTTGCTTGCTACAGGGGGTGTGGGAGAGTCGGTGACCTCGCTTGGTGGCTTTAATCGAGCGCCTGAGGATATCGTGGGCATTGCTTCGTTACTGGCGGGCCAGATCTCAGCTGGCATCGAAGATTTGAGCCCAGTGACGGTTAGAAACTTTTTGCATGCGCTTCTAACCCGCAAGGATGTGAACTTGCTTTCGACTCCGCATATTCTCACGACAGATGGGCATAAGGCGAAAATCATTGTGGGTGAAAATCGTCCGTTTGTAACTGGACAGAGCCAATCGGTGGGTGGAAACACGATGACCACGATTGATCGAGAAGATGTTGGGGTTGTCCTGGAGTTAACTCCTCACCTCATGGAGAATGATATGATTACGCTTCAGGTCTCACAAGAAATTACAGCGGTGGATGAGACTATTGCGCAGAATATTGGGAATACTCCTGTGGGGCCTACGACAACAAAGCGAGGAACTAACACAACCGTGATTGTTCGTGACGCGCAACCCATTGTGTTGGGCGGCTTGATTCGTGACAACATTACTGAGTCGAACCGGAAGATTCCAATTCTGGGGGATATCCCATTCCTTGGCGCGATGTTTCGGTTTGAAACCCGGAATAGTGAAAAGGTCAATCTTTTGATTTTCCTGACACCTCATATTGTTCGTGGGCCAGAAGATGTTGTCGAATTGAAGAATCAGAAGCTTGACGAATTACAACCGATGGTTGATGACTCCGTTATTGAAGGCAGTGGAATACCAGATACACTTAAGCAGTTGTACATCGTTCCTTCCGGTGAAGTCGTTAATCATTCGTTTTCTTTGCAGCCGGTTCCCCTAGTATCGTCTGCTTCTGGAGCCTAGGTTTGGGTCCTCGTTTCCCTCGTCTATGACTATAACGGACGAACGGCTCAGCGAAATTCTCCAAGAGAAGTATGCGGTCGACCCCGAACGTATTGAAGAAGCGCTTGCAGTCCAACGTGAGAAAGGGGGACGCCTGAGCGATATTCTTCTCACTCAGCAGGTTGTGCGAGAAGAAGAGTTGCTAGAAGCGCTCAGTCTTCAATACCATCTTCCACATCGTGCGCACCTTCGTCCCCCCGACATTGAGCTTTCTCTCGTGTCGCGTGTGCCAATTGCCTTTGCTAAGAGGCATTTGGTGCTTCCGGTCCGAGTCCGTGATGAGATTGTTGAAGTTGTCACGGCTGACCCCTTGAACTTTGCTCCACTAGATGATTTGAGGATCTTATTGAACCATAATGTTCAGCCGGTATTGAGTACGGCAATGACTATTTTAGGATGCATTAACCAGGTTTACGATCAGACAGCGTCGAATCGAGCTGAACAAGCTATCGAGGATATGTCGGGAGCAGAAGATGTGGACTCATCTGCTGGAGAGTGGACAGAACCTCTAGATTTGCTCGATGCGACCGACGAGGCGCCGATGATTCGGCTAGTTAATTCTGTTCTTTATCAGGCTGCGCGGCAACGTGCGAGCGATATTCATCTTGAACCATTTGAGCAAGAAGTTGTAGTTCGATATCGAATTGATGGTGTGTTGTATAACAATATGACTCTTCCGCGAAGATTGCATCCTGGTCTTGTTTCACGTGTGAAAATTATGGCGGGTCTGAATATTGCGGAAAAGCGTCTTCCCCAAGATGGGCGCATTACCATACGAACCGCGGGGCGAGCCATTGATTTGCGTGTTTCAGTCATTCCGACAGCGTTTGGAGAGAGAGTGGTGCTCAGGTTACTCGAAAAAGGGACGCGCCTATTTAGCCTTTCTGATCTTGGGCTTTCAAACGAAAAGAAGGGTGTGATGGATCAACTCATTCGCATGAGTCACGGGATCTTGCTGGTGACGGGACCCACTGGAAGTGGGAAAACCACAACCCTGTATACCGGGTTGAGCCAAATCAATACGGCGGACAGGAATATTATCACCATTGAAGATCCTGTGGAGTATCAGTTAACTGGGATTGGGCAAATGCAGGTCAATGCCAAAATTGATATGACATTTGCCAATGGCCTTCGAGCAATTCTTCGACAAGATCCGGACGTGATTATGGTTGGTGAGATTCGAGATCGTGAAACCGCTGATATTGCAATTCACGCTTCGTTGACGGGACATCTAGTGTTGTCGACTTTGCATACAAATGATGCGGCTGGCGCGGTTACCAGACTGATCGATATGGATGTTGAACCGTTTCTCGTCTCGTCGTCTGTCTCTGCAGTGATCGCACAACGGTTGGTTCGAGTGTTATGTATGGAATGCCGGCAGGCGGCGTCTCCATCACATGAAGAGCTCATAAAACTTGGGCTGGAGTCTGAATCGGTACCCTCAACCATTTATCATGCTGTTGGGTGTGAGACCTGCATGAATACAGGGTATCGTGGGAGGCAAGGAATCTATGAGATTTTGCTCGTCGATGATGATATTCGTTCGCTCATCATTGCGAAAACTGATTCGGCACAGATTCAGAAAGCCGCGGTCAAAAAAGGTATGACAACGCTTGCTCATGAGGGGGCAATCAAAGTCCTTGAGGGAGTGACGACGGTCGAAGAAGTGCTTCGTGTGACGTTGCAAGATGTTGCTTGGTAGATACTGGTAGTTCACTTATAAGCAGAGGCTCTGATCGATTTTTTTGGATCGATCGCAAAAGCATCTTGCTCATACGGAAGAAAAGAGTTGGTGCTTTCTTGATGATGAAAGTGGAGTCTTTCTGTGTGGCTGACGTTTCTCTTCTCGTGGCCCGCTAAGTTTTTGTCGGTATCTCCCATTAATACAATAGTTGAGGGTGTGTTTTTCCCAATGCCAATAGTTTCGCTCTGTTCTGCTCTACTGTATGATCGACGCTGAAGGGATATATGTTTGATGTGTTAAATGGAGGAAGTTAACCGGATGCCAGTTTATGCATATCGGGGGCTAACTGCAGCAGGGAAATCGGTATCTGGCATGATCGATGCCGATACTGCGAAAGGCGCGCGGCTTAAGCTTCGAAACACCGGCGTTTTTCCTACCGATTTAACGGAAGGAGCGTTGGCAGGGGTAGGGGGACTGTTTGCACTCAAGGCGCGGGCAGAGTCGATTTCTCTGAAAGAACAGGCCTTACTGACAAGACAACTCGGGACATTGTTGACTGCGGGGTTGCCCCTTGTCGATGCACTGGGCGCCTTGATTGACCAAATTGAGAAAGACAACATTAAGGGCGTAATGGCAGATATTCGAGAACGCGTGCGTGAGGGGAGTGCGTTGAGTCAGGCGCTCGAATGTCATCCCGGGTCTTTTTCTTCGCTCTACACTCATATGGTTTCAGCTGGAGAGGCGAGTGGTGCTTTGGATGAGGTTTTGGCGCGTCTGGCTGATTTTCAGGATAGTCAAATTCGGCTTAAAAACCGGATCACTACTGTTTTGATGTATCCAGTATTTATGTTTGCGGTTGGGACGATCGTGCTTTTTGGTCTGGTCACATTTGTGGTGCCAAAAATTACTGCTGTTTTTACCGAAATGGAACAGGCATTACCTCTTCCGACTGTCATCCTATTGGCTGTAAGCAATGGGTTGGCTGATTATTGGGTATGGATTTTAGCTGGGTGTGCGCTTGTGGCATTGGTGGTGAGACGGTTTTTGAAGACGGAGGATGGGCGTGAACGATACGATGCATTTTTACTCAAACTTCCAGTGGTTGGAACTGTTGTGCAGATGGTTGCAGTTTCTAGGTTTACACAGACACTGAGCACAATGTTGAGTAGTGGTGTGCCACTGATGCAAGCTCTTGGAGTGGTTTCACGAGTCGTGGACAATAGAGTGCTTCAACGTGCTATTGATGAAGCGCGTCAGAATATTCGGGAGGGCGAAAGTCTTGCAACGCCATTAAAACGTAGTGGGTTGATTCCGTCGTTGGCCACTCACATGATTGCGGTTGGAGAAAAGAGTGGTGAATTGGAAGCGATGTTAATTCGTGTATCGAAAGTGTACGATTCCGAAGTTGAAACTTCTGTAAATCAACTGACCGCACTGCTGGAGCCCATTATGATTGTGGTAATGGGAGTGGTTGTCTTGTTTATTGTTCTGGCCATTCTGCTTCCGATTTTTGAAATGAGTTCGATGGCAAGGTGAGTACAACTGGGGAGGGTGAGGAATGCGAGATCAACGAGGGTTCACATTCGTCGAGATCATGGTGGTTGTGGCCATTCTTGCTGTTTTAGCAGCTATCGTGGTGCCTCGTATCATGGGCAGGACAGATGAAGCTAAAATTACGGCAGCAAAAGTTCAGATGCGTAATATTGAAGGTGCGTTGAAGTTGTATAAGTTGGATACAGGGAAGTATCCACCAACAGAGTATGGACTCGAGGCGCTCGTCACAAAGCCAACCACTGGGAAAGTTCCAAAAAATTGGCGTAAAGGCGGATATTTGCAGGGGGTTCCAAAAGATCCATGGGGGACGCCGTTCGTTTACCTGAGCCCTGGTGTCCATGATGACTATGATCTTGTCTCAAATGCGCGTGATGGTGAGCCAGGCGGGGAAGGCGAAGACGCAGATATTCAAAGCTGGAACCTTGAACAATAACAGGAGGTGCAAGCGTATTGCCGGCTTCTCTCTTGTCGAGCTTGTTGTCGTTATCTTTGTACTCATATTGATGGCGTCCGTTGTGTATCCTAAAATCCGATCTGGGGGGGATTTAAAAACCGTTTCACGGCAGGTCATTGGAACGATTCAACATGCCTACTCCAGTGCTGAGTCGGAGAAACAGCCTTACCGGCTTCATTATGATCTCACCTATGGCGAGTACTGGGTATCTGCAGCGCCAACCGCTGTTGATAATGATGCGTCTCAAGATGCTAAGCCAGATCAGCCACGGCTTCTTCCTAGCGGCATTAAATTTTCAAAAATCGAAACCATGCATTTTGGTGCCGTGGTGGTTGGACGTGCGTTTACCAATTTCTATCCTATTGGGCGCGTCGAACCTACGGTGATTTATCTACAGAATGAAGAGCACGAAACGCTCTCGCTCTCGATCAATCCGCTTACTGCCCGCGTGACTGTGAGTTCGCACGCGGAATAGTCGTTCACGGTCATGCACATGACCGTTGCAAAGCCTTTGCATGAGCGCGTAGGATACGTATTGGTACGGTAAGTGTGATGGTATCGAAAAACAATCAGGGTTTTACCCTCTTGGAAGTGATGATTTCACTTGCGGTTCTTGGTGTTACAGCTATTGTGCTGTTGGGATTGCGCAACTGGGATCTTGATACACGACTGTTTTCACAAAAAGTGACAATCGCTACACTTTTAGTGCAAGAAAAACTTGTCGAAGCCGAATTGGCAGTCGATGGGCCACCAGCATTTGGTGTTACTACTGGCGATTTTGGAGATCGCGCCCCAGGATTTTTTTGGAGGCAAACAGTGTCTGCGACGCCATTGACCATTGATGTTCGGGAAGTGAAGGCTCGTGTTTCTTGGGGCCAGCGAGATGAAGAGGAAAATTTTGTGATATCGTCAGGATTTGGTGAAGATGCGGATGATGAAGAGACGGAAACCTCTGATGCGGTAGAAGCCGTAGCCTACTATCTTTTTGAGCAATAAACCACGTGCATGCACTCCCGAAAAAACATTCGCCAAGCAATCAATACTTTTCAATGGGGTTTACTCTGATTGAAATTTTGCTTGCGATGGCGATGGTGGCAGTTCTATTTACCATGCTGTATGGAACCTTTGGGAGCAGTGTAGATCTTATCGAAGCGGCTGAACAAGAGGGAGAGTCGTATCATATGGCTCGATTGACTATTCGCCAGCTCTCGCAAGAATTGACATCCGTTGTGCAATCGCTCAATGGGGTGGAGTTTGATGCTACTGCAGGAGAGAGGTGTCCGCAGATTGCTCGTATTGAGTTGCTAGACAGCAATGAAGTTAAGAGAGAGGAAGAGGAAGAGGGAAAGGAAGGGGGAGGGATAGGGTTTATTGCGGTTGATGTTGAAGAAGATGATCGTTCTGTGGATTGTTTTACGTTTGCGACCTATGCCCATGGACGATATCGTCCAGATGTTAAGGAATCAGATCTTAGCGTGGCGACCTACTGGCTTGATGGTGATAGGGTTATGCATAGAGAGGAGACCAATCTCTTTAGTCTTTCACCGAAGAGCGTGGAATCTTATCCCCTTGCTGAAGGCGTCGAGAGCATGAATTTCAAGTTTTTTGATGGGACTGAGTGGGTCAATGAATGGGATGCTGGAAAGCTAGACATGCTTCCATATGCTGTTGAAGTCGAGTTGACGTTCCTGTTGCCATCGGGAGACCGTCGAGTATTCACAACCATGGTAGCGGTATCACGCGCGTCAGCATGATGTGGTCATGGGTGAGCCTGTGGCGATGGAGTGCCTATGGCTTCTACGCGATTTTGATTTTCGTGGTTTGTGTGTACATTACGTTCCCATCGTCTCGGTTTCACGCTTGGCTGATTGCTGAAGCCGATCGTCGTTTTGGTGTGCAGATTGAGGCGCAGGCACTGCAGTCTTACACACCTTTTCATTTTGATATTGATACAGTCACTCTTTCGCTCGAGCCAGGACTCATTCCGTCCTTGGGGGTAGAGGGTGCTCGTGTTATGCCTATTGAGCATCTAGGCTTGAAGTTTTATGCATGGCCTCTCTTGTTGGGACAGTATGTATTGGATATGGACATTAATGCGTTCGATGGCGCGATTCATGGGACACTCACGGCTGAAAAAAGTGGTAGCCAATGGCGTTATCATGTGGTTGGCAATGGTGAAAACCTTGACCTTGATTCCCTGGAGAAAGACATTCTCATATCAAGAGCAGATGAACAGATAGTGACTGCGGGTACCGGTGCTATTCACTTTGATCTTACGTGGATTGGCGGTGACATTCATTCTGGATCCGGTATGCTCTCCATCAGTATAGAGGATACAGTTATCAGTCTAGCGGGGTTTTCTCCTGTGACACTTTCAGAACTCACAGCGAGTTTGCTGCGTGATAAACAAGGTTGGTGGCGAACTGATGATTTGAAAATAACTGGGCAGGACAATGGAATTGTGGCGGTGGGGCAGGCCCGGGTTCTGCTCGATGAATCCCTTTCGAATAGTATGGTCAATCTTTCGGCGAACGTTACGATTGATGATGTTGTAAAGCGTCAGTATCCTCAGCTTGGGGCGTTCATGCCAAATACTGGAGAACCCGTTCGCTTGACAGTTACCGGAACGCTGAGCCGCCCAACCATTTTAATCAATGGAGTTCCAATTTTGGTGTCCTGATGTTGGCGAGGTTTACACAAATGATCGCACAAATGTTCCGGCCGAGGAGCTTTGTCGGTCTAGATATTGGTAGCACTTCCGTGAGAGTTACTAAGTTTCGACGTGGATTCACTGGCCCAGATGAGGTGGTGTGTCTGCACGAGGATCTTTTAGGAGGTGATTCCAGAGAGGCTAGTGCAGAGGCAATCTCCCAAAGACTGCGAGGGTTGTTTGAGGAAAATTTGTTGCGTGGAGTTCCCGTTGTGGTCGCGATGCCAACGCATTGGGTGTTTTCTAGGATTATCACGGTCCCATTTACTGATCCCAAAAAAGTTTCCCAAATTATCCCTTACGAAACAGAGGAACTAATTCCCCTCGGGCTAGATGAGGTGGTTTTTGATCACACTATCATTGATGTGACTGAGGGGGAAAGTACAGTTCTTGTCGCGGCAGTTCCTCGAGATCGAATGACTCAATATCTGGAGTTGTTGGCAGACGCAGGTATTGATCCGGTGTCTATGGATCTTGATAGCTTGGCATTGTTTCACTTTTATCGGTACGCGCTTAAGGAGTTGGCGCAAGATATTGTGTTGATTGATATTGGGGCACTCAAGAGTACGATATGTATCGTTAGTGGAGGGAAGTTGCGAGTGATTCGGAGTATCATGATGGCTGGTGAAGTGTTGACGAGGAATTTGGTGTCTCATCTTGGATGGACTTACGCTGAGGCTGAATCTGAAAAGCACCATCTTACTGTTCCCGAAGCTGACGATGGTTTTGACGTTAGTGATCCTGCCTCAAAAACCTTGAAAGCTTTCCTTGGGTCACTCACCGCTGAAATACAGAATACGATGCGGGCTTATGAAACAGCGTCCGGCCTGGCGATATCTCAGCTTTATTTGTGTGGTAGTGGGGCCAAGCTAAAAGGGCTATCATCCTATCTTACTCAGCGACTCGATGTCAAGGTTGTCAATTCGTTGGATAGGCGATTTGAAGTTGCGCAAAAAAAAGGAGATCTGTGGAATAGCGATTATGCATCCAGTCTTGGATTAGCAGTGAGGCCCGCACTGTGGGGACATAGTGTCTCGATTAATCTTCGGCAGGGATCATTCTCCATTCCTCATCGAGAACGATCGGCTAAGCAAAAAAGCTGGATGCGTCTTGCAGTTGGTGTGGTGTTGGTCGTTGGGATTGGATTTGCCAATTTTTATGTCGACTACTCAATTAAAGAAACGCGGCTACAGACGCTGAAAAATACACTTCGGCAAGATTTTCGAACGGCATTTCCCGAAGTTATAAGTGTTGTTGATCCGGTTCAACAAGGGAGGATGGCGTTGGAGCAGGCAAAAAAGCGACTCGAGGTTTTTGGCCATAACGATCCGGCTGCAGTTCTCCTTATCCTAGCTGACTTGACTGAACATCTTCCAGCGGACCGGGCGCTCGAGGTCAATGAGTTGATTGTGGAGAATACGAAGGTCAAGATTGAAGCTTCAACGGACTCGTTTGAATCTGTTGACGCGATTAAGGCCGCTTTGACAAATTCTGAACGTCTGGCAGAGGTGGTTGTTAGTGATGCCAGAATGGGTGCACGGCCGGGACAGGTCAGGTTTCGAGTAACGGCGGTGGTGACAGCGGAATAATAATGGTGAAATGGTTTGAGAAATTAAAACGACTCTCTCTACGCGAAAGGGTCATGTTGATCACGGGTGGGACTTTTCTGTCCATTCTTCTCATCTACACCACTGCGATTGAACCGATGGTGGATCGTATGCAGCGACTCGATCGGCTTGCTGCCGGAAAGCAGAGCGCAATTCAGGAGTTGGCAGCGATTCGTGAGGAATATGTTGGAGTTCATGCTCAGGCGATGCAGATTGATCGAACGATTGATGAGGTTGCAGGCTCATTTTCCCTATTGGCTTTTCTTGAAGAGGTTGCGACGGAGGTTCATATTAAATCACAGATTGTTGCGATGCGCCCGCAAGCTGCATTGCCGTCGAGTGAATATCGGGAAAAGTCAGTTGAGGTGAAAATTGAGAAAGTAACGCTTTCATCTGTCGTTGATTTGCTTAGGGTAATGCACACTGCATCTGCCGTGCTTCGGTTTAAACGGTTTCATTTACGACCGCGATTTGATGATCCGGTATATCTCGATGTCTCGTTTCTTGTGTCAACCTATGAACGTGTCTAGCAAGATGCTAAAAAAATATTGTATGCGCTGTTCTCTCATTGCTTAAGACCTCAATGTTTATATGCGGATGACGTGGAGTTGTTTTTATCAGTTGACGACATTGATGAAAAGGCAGGATGAGGAAGGCATTGCGCTTGTTATCACTCTATTGATGGTGGCGCTACTGGTTACTTTGATTTTAGAGTTTGATGTATCGACACGGAATGAACTTAAGGCAGCTACCAATTTTCGTGACGGCATGAAGGCATCGTATCTTGCAAAGGCTGGGGTATCTGCAGCACAAGCAATTGTGGCAGAAGATGCGAGAATTGATAAGATGTTTGGGCGAAACTACGATACGTTGTTCGAGGTATGGGCTACACCGTTGCCGAACTATCCCATTGGAGATGGGGCTGTTTCTGTGCAAGTGACAGATGAAATGGGAAAACTCAATCTTAATGATTTGGCCGCATTGACAGAGGGTGAAGCTTCAGACTCCCCAAGACTTCTGGATCACATCAGTCGTTTCGAGCATCTGTTCGAACTCTTGGTTCTGGATACTCGTTTGCTTGATGCTATTTTGGATTGGGTCGATTCTGATGAACGTCAAAGAAAAGATGGGGCAGAGGCTCAATATTATGGAGAATTAGATCGTCCTTACGTCACCAAAAATGGCCCTTTCGATAGCCTTTCTGAGCTTCGTTTGGTCAAAGGCATTACGGAGCAGGTGTTTGAGCGGCTGAGTCCATTTGTGACTGTCTATCCGCACGACCCCGATGGAGTTACACCGGTAAATATTAATACTGCCGATCCAGTCGTGCTACAAGCGCTTGATGAGCAGGGGAATATATCTACAGCGCTGGCTGGAGATATACTTCAGGCGAGACCTTTTCAAAGCGCGCAGGATCTCAATCGTGTGACATCGTTAGGAGATATTGATGAGAAATTACGAGCGGGTAGGGTTATTGAGGTGGCAAGCTCATATTTTTCAGTGCGGGCGGTTGGAACAGTTGGTGAGACATCAAAAATTGCAAAGGCCGTCATTAAAAGGGATGGGGAAAAAACTGAGTTGATGTATTTGCGAATGGAGTGATGATGGCGCATATTATTGTGATGCTACTGCTGAAGGCGAGTGATCTTGTACGTGTGGTGTTTGAGATGGAACTATATTTCGGGATGATGGATGTGTATGCTCATTTGAATCGGCTGCAGTACGCGTAAACACAATGGAGAGAGGAAGGTTTGAGTAGTGATGTTTTCTTGCAATGCTTTAGGAGCGCGGGCTTAAGGTGAGAAGGAGAACATTGTGATGAGTAGACTTACGTATAAACATGCTATGACAGATTTGGTGAACTTGTATGCGGAAATTGATCATTTGACAATGGAGTGTTGCGCTGCATGGCTTCCGAAGGCTCCTGATCGGCACGTACAACTTGAAATGGCAGAACAGATTGGAGAGGAGCGAACTCATTATCTTTCTCAGGTTGCGTGGCTCAATCGTTACGCTGGAGGACACACTCCAATTGTTCTGCCATCGTGGGCAGATAGCTTGCGGACGTTGGTAAATGGCATGCAATGGTTGGAATACCTTGTGTGTGTCCACCTTGTAATTGAGGGGGTTGGGATTGCTTTGGTTGAACGAGTGGCGCGCGACGCTGATCAAGGGGTAAAGGATTGCCTTGCGCCATCTCTTCGAGACGAAGGGGGACATGCGAGTTTTGGGGTGAGGCAGTTGAGGCGGTTACTTCAGAGCGTTGATGGTGAGGAACGTAAGGAACTCAAGAGGCGGGTAGTTGAGAGTGTTGGGGCAATTTCTCGATTGGCTAGTTCGTTGCCTATTACGTCGGCACATTGGGAGGCCGTTGGAACGTCGGCTGATGAACTTCGTGAGATTGTTGCGAAACGACTGGGAATGCTGCTTTCGCCGCTTGGCATTGATTATTCGGTGAGTTCCTCAGCATAAAATGGGAGACGACATTTCATATGGCACAGAAATTTGGAAATGCTCGCTGGGTCAAGGAAGGCTTTCTTGATAATCACATTGCCGGAACAGTTGTCGGACGTCTCACTCTTGCGGCTGTTGGTGCCGTTCCTATTGTGCTTCAAGGGGATTTTAAAGATGATATCAAGGGTGAGGTTATCTTTTTTGAAAATCCCAGTTTCGAGGATGATGATCGTGCGGCCGTCGGCCTTGCCGATCTCGATTGTGTTCTACGTGGGGTTGTACATTTGATCTCGTTTGATCCTCATCCTCTTCTTGATCCACACCCCTACATTGAGTGGTTTTCTTTCGAAGGGACCCATTATAGAATTGAATTGAAAGATGGGGATGCTCGCATTGCCACGCAGCAGGAGGCTGACGGTTTGATTGAGGAGAGCCAAAAACTTCGGGAAAAATGAAAATTTGACTTGACACACGTAGAGAGCACGTCTATAGTCGCGTTGTTTGTAGTGAGCTAAATCACAAATCGGTCAGGTTTTTGTGAGATGGGTCATATTTTTTGGTTTTCGGTGACGAAAGATTTTGTGCTGATTTGTTTGTAGGGTAGCTGTTGGCAAGTGGTAAAAAAGATGGAACAAGCGGCGGTTCATGGTTGGCGAGCAATTAAAGGAAAGGAGTGGATCCATGACCAGCTTCACAAAATTAATGTATTCCAGTTATAGCGCAAATTGGTAGTCTGCAATCCTAGACGGGAGGATCTCTAAAATGGAAAGAGCGAAATGGAAGACTAAGGTGCTACTCGTGGCGCTGCTTTCCCCGCTTCTCTTCTTCGCTGCTCCCCCCAGTGCCTCGTGGGCACAGCTGCCCACTGAGATTAATGGTTTGGTCAAACTGAAGGGTGGGTTTGCAGCTCTCGAAAATAATCGATCTGGTGAAGCCTTTACAGACTGCTTTGCCATGGGATCGCCTGCCTGTAACGCTCCAGGCGCAACGCTTAATGACGGCACTCAAGGGTTTAATGTTGGCGCCGGATTGGATCTTCCACTCTGGTTGTTGCCTTGGGGGCATGTCGTTGTTGCTGAGCTTGATATAGGGTTTTCCAAGTTCAGCTCCGGAAAAAGTTTTCTTCAGCTAATCGAGAATGGGCCAACTACGTTGGGCGGACCAACGCCGTGCGGAAACCCGAGATGTGCGACTGGAACCAAGCCAGGGTTTCCGGGGCGTCCTCAAGAACCGGGCGTTCGGCACGTCAACGTATCTACGG
>DCWI01000073.1 GCA_002328825.1 Nitrospiraceae bacterium UBA2166
GAAAACGGCCGCATGGCTTCTCCCCCTGCTTGAGCAGCGAAAGTATGTGGTGCCGATGCGGATCGGCCAAAGCTTCCCAAACGCGTTGCATCATCTCTCCTTAGATATTTAGGTAATAGTCTAAATACTTGATAAATCAAGAGGTTTTATAGAGATTGCTGCCATTTCTTCTGCAAACAACGCCGCGAAGGTGGATGAAGCGGGCCCGTGTTACAGTTGGGGTTGTGACTACAGCAAATAGTTGTAGAACCTAGGTAAAACGGATTACGTCTGATGAATATACAAGAGTACGCCAGTCAAGATGCAATTGGCCTAGCCACTATGATCCGCAAAAACGATGTTTCCATTGCGGAGGTTCACAAAATTGCGCGTCAAGCTATAGAAGCGGTCAATCCTCAAATCAATGCATTAGCGGCACCGTTGTTTGATACACCGCTTGACTTCAATATCAAAGGTCCGTTTGCAGGTGTGCCTTTCGCGATCAAGGACCTATTCTGCCATGCCGCCGACGTACCAATGCAGTTTGGAAGTCGCATGGTACCACCTGATTTTTCTTTTCCATACGACACTAGCTTGATGAAACGTTGGCGTGAGGCGGGATTGGCAACGCTTGCCCGCACAACGGTTCCAGACTTTGGCTGGAATGTTAATACGGAGCCACTTGTTAACGGTCCGACACGAAACCCATGGAACACTGATCGTATTGCTGGTGGCTCAAGTGGCGGATCTTGTGCTCTAGTTGCAGCAGGTGGTTTACCCATTGCCCATGGCAATGACGGTGGCGGCTCGATTCGATGCCCCGCCGCGTGGTGTGGCCTAGTTGGATTAAAGCCCACTCGTGGCCGAGTTTCCTTTGCACCCGACATGGCCGAAGCACTTTTCGGTTCGGCTATTGAGTTTGCTGTCACACGTACGGTACGAGATGCGGCGGCGTTGCTCGATGTCGCGGAAGGTCCCGAGATAGGCGAGAAATATGAAATTGCCCGACCCACGCGTCCCTATCTAAAGGAAGTTGGCGCCAATCCAGGTAAATTAAGGATTGCCGTTTCTCCGACAGGTTGGTCGAGTGCAGATGTTGATCCGGATTGTGTGTCAGCGGTAGAAAAAACAGCCGCAGTCTTGATCGACATGGGCCATTACGTTGAAGAGGCCTCCCCGAAATTCGATGTTGAAGCTTTTAATGCAGCTGGCGTAACCCAGTGGTCGGTTGCATTAGCGGACATTATTTGTGGCTTGGCAGAAGAGCTGGGAAAAGAGCTAACCAAGGATAACCTTGAAGCCACCCTTTTAGCATGTGTTGAGCATGGTAAGAGAGTTTCTGGTTTGAATGTTTTAGCTTCAGAGCATGCTATGAATGCAACCTGTCGCGCAGTTGGATCATTTTTTAAAGATTATGATGTTTTGTTAACACCAACCGTGGCGTGCCCCGCTCCAACTTTAGGATCCCTAAATGCTAACGAGGCAGGTTTGGACGCGGCTGCTTGGACCCGAAAGGTATTTAGCTTCGCGCCATTCACTTTCCTGTTCAATGTAACCGGACAACCAGCAATTTCTCTTCCTTTATGCATCAACGCGAATGGCTTACCGATAGGTCTGCAGTTCGTTGCGCATTTTGGTGATGAGGCCACATTATTTCGGCTGGCGGCGCAACTGGAAATTGCCATGCCTTGGGTACACCGTAAACCCAGAATTCATGCCGCACAGCAAAAGGAGTGAAAACTTTCAAGGAATTATCTACTAGAAACGGAGGTGTAAGCCATGGCACTTCATCTTGATGCCATGCAATCCTTCGCCTTGGAAATGGCCACTCGCGGTATTTTTCCCATGGTTCGTGGTCAGGTGACAGCGAGACACAATTACCCGTTCGGGTAGTGGTGATCTATTCATCCAATCAGAATAATATTGTCGGAGCCTATGACCGAGGAAGATATTAATACATTTTTAGCCACTTCTAAGGATGTCATCGATGAAATATTTGCGCCTTAGAGATTTAAGCCACCAGTATTGCAATGCAACTAAATAATCATTGAGCTGGGAATATTTGCGCCTTAGAGATTTAAGCCACCAGTATTGCAATGCAACTAAATAATCATTGAGCTGGGAACGGGAGACTTGGCGACTATGTCAGAAAAATTCCATGAAGATAGCTTAAAACAACTTTTCACGCGGGAGTACGCTGATGACTAAAAATGCGGCGAATAATTTAATTTCAATTGCGTTATGTCTATTTCTGACAAGTATATGCAACTCTGCTAAAGCACAGCAAAGTACTCAAGAATCACAAGAACCCCAATTTGCATCAGAAAATGTTCTGGAAGAAATCGTAGTTACTGCAAGAAAACGAGAAGAAAACCTGCAGGATACACCCATCTCCATCACGGCGATTTCAGGTGATATGCTGCGACCGCAACAGTTAGAGAGTTTAGAAACTATTGCAGCAATCACACCTAACCTTGAGTTTGACTACACATCAAACTTTTCCGGTGCGAATTCCGCGTCGGCATATATTCGCGGCATCGGCCAGATTGATTTTACGATGACTACTGAGCCCGGAGTTGGAATCTATCTTGATGGTGTGTACATTTCCCAAACTATCGGTAGCGTACTTAACCTCATCGATATAGAAGCGATTGAAGTGTTACGTGGGCCCCAAGGGACGTTATTTGGACGAAATACTATTGGTGGGGCCATCGCTGTTATGAGCAAACTCCCTGACGAGAGTTTTCATGGTGATGTGGAAATTGTTACAGGGAAATATGGCCGCATCGATGGAAAAGCCACTTTAAACATTCCACTAAGTGATTCTGTGTATTTGAATACCTCAGTTGGCTCGTATAACAGAGACGGATTTGTTGATGCGCCTAATCCACCTAATGAAAATGAGCTGGGCGACGTTAATCAGGACGTCGGACGAATTGCTCTCCGCTTTATTCCAAATGATCGGTTTGAAGCAAATTTTTCAGCTGATTACACGCGGCAGCGACAAAATGGTATACCACATGTTTTGAGTCAGACTTTTGAAGGCACCAGTCTTGAAGCTTTAGCTGCGGCTATGGCTGTTACGCCCCCACCGGGTCCATTACCCCCACCCGGTTTCGTCGACCTGCATAATCTACTGGCCTCGGTACCGTTCGGCGAACAAGGTGGCATAGCCGGTTTAACTCCCGGTGTAGTTCCAAATCCGCAGTTCGGCCAACCGACCATAACACAGGCAAATATTCAGAATCCCTCGGACAAACATCTTAAAAACTTCAGCGCATTGGATCTGTCATCAGACTCGGATGTATGGGGAGTGGGGTTGACTATGGAGTTCGACTTGGGGTGGGCAGACATCAAGTCCATAACCAGTTACCGGGAGATGGAAGCGCGAACTGGTTACGATGCTGACTCACTAGCTGTTAATGTAAACTCACTTGTAGATGATTTTATAGTTGACCAGTTTAGTCAAGAAATCCAACTTTCTGGCATCGCATTGGACGGACGGATGAACTGGTTAGTGGGAATTTATGGGTTTCGGGAAGATGGTGTCAATCTTGATGACGTTGAGTTTATAAGTGTGCATATTCTTTCCGGTGCGGAAATTGATAATCACAGTTCAGCTGTATTTGCACAGTTTACGTATGATTTGACCGATCAGTTCTCCATTACGGGTGGTCTGCGCTATACGGATGAATCGAAAAAATACATTCTTGATGATAAGTGCCACACTCTGCCAAATGGTCCCGATACCCTTTTCGACGGCAGTCTTGTCACTTGCGCGAAACTCCAAACTGTAATAAATCCGAAATTTCTTAATGTCGGTTTTCTGTCGACTGTAAACCCATTTCCTCTCATTGACCTGGCAACGGGGATGATCATAAACCCTAATGACTTGCCTTTGGAGGATGCCCGACTTTGTTGTGTCCCAATTAGTGATGCAGACGGGAACGTTGTCGGTTTGGTCACCGGTTTGACGACTGGCCAGGAGGTACTGCCAAGAGGTATTTCAAGAAAAAAGTTTGATGACCTTTCACCGCATGTAAGTTTAGCCTATCGGTGGACAGATAATTTAATGACTTATTTATCTTATTCAGAAGGTTTTAAATCAGGTGGTTTTGTGCAACGGGTGTTCCCGCCTAAAACGGGCGTAACGCCATCTTTTGAGCCTGAAAACGTGAAAGCTTTTGAGCTTGGCCTGAAATGGATCGGTTTTGGGGAAAAAGTAAGCTTCAATGCGGCTGCCTTTCATACTTTATATGACGATTTACAAGTCCAGATCAATGACGGTATTGCACCGGTAACCAGAAATGCAGCAGATGCGAAAATTGACGGATTTGAGTTCGAAATCACCGCTATGCCCACAGCTGGTTGGTTGCTACAGGCAAGCATAGGTTATCTCGATGCCCGCTATGATGAACTCGCTGATAAATTCAATTTCGATGGCTTGGATTTGCGTCAACTAACAGAGGATTCCAAATTTGTAAATGCACCCGAATGGTCGACAAATTTGGGCATGCAATACACTCACTATCGTTCAAACGGAGCAGAACTTACCACACGAGTGGACTGGTCTTACCGCAGCGAAGTTTACGAAGATGCTTATAATTATCCCTTTCTGGTACAGGATGATTTGCATCTTTTAAATGCAAGTGTGAATTATGTTAGTGCAAGCGACCAATGGGAACTCAGTCTTTTTGGCAAAAATATCACTGACGAAAGATATTTTGTGTCGGGTTTTACAAATGGACTTGTCCAGCAAACAGGTACGGTAAACTTGGGCCGTCCATTTGAATGGGGATTGAGTTTTCTGTATCACTTTGGCGAATAAAGCCAAGGAAGCTGTTAAAGCCATTTTGTTTGGCACCGGTCGTGTAATGCGGTTGATTCTTGGATTTCCGAGGGTTTGGTATTACAACAGCACTGAATGAAAGTGCCCCCAGGGTTAGGACGAATAAACCCC
>DCWI01000047.1 GCA_002328825.1 Nitrospiraceae bacterium UBA2166
TATGAGGGGGACTTTACCGATGACGATAAAGTGAAATTGGAGAAACTCCAGAAACAAATTTATGAAGATGCAGACCTTAAGAAAGTGATGGATGGTGACAACACCGACACCAACAAGAAAGAGGCCTTCAATAAGGCGCTTGAATCCCAGTTGATTGGACTGGTTGGGGAAAATCTTGATTTTTACAATAGGTTCTCAGAACCCAAAGCAAATCGTTTTCTGAAGGATATGATGTTTGTCAGATATGCCCGCTCTGCTGAAAACGCCTCGGCTTAGCGATCGTACGTAACGACAATCTCAAGGGGGCCCTGCTCTTCGTTCGTGGGGAGCGGCACCTTCCCATCAATGCGATCCCAGACTTCTTTCAGTGCCGTCGGATGCCCCTTCATCGCAAGGCGCATGAGCGACAACACTAACAACTCTCTCCACGTGCGTCCTTCCCGATCATCCGGACAGGGAGTATCGATCTCAAGACGGAGTAGCGAGGTGAGCGACTTCTGCAACGGAGGCCGTCCCTTGGGATTCCCGGACTGTCCCGGTTGAAACCCATGCGAGGGTGGTCCCCCTGCAAATCGCCCATGCCGATCCCGCTTGCTCACCAATTCTTTATCAATAGGTAATCGCATAGGCTGAAATGCCTTGAGAGCTGTCATTGTGTCCATTCATCCCCTACTCCTTCCACTCTTCAATCAGGTAATCCAGATCGTAACGGTCAAATAGAATCTTTCGCAATTCCCTTTGCTGCGGTCTCGGAATCCGGGTGCGCTTCAGAGTGCCTGCATGTTCCAACCCCCGGACCGTCCACTCAGACACGCTGAGATAGCGTGCCGTTTCGTGGAGATCCAGCAAACGTGGGACAACCGGAGGAACGACCTGTGAAGCCACGACTCCCCTATTTCGCTCAGTGTTTGTAAGGCTTCCCGCCTTCGCTGTGCCCACAATGTTCCCGGGATCAGGTCCCGGCAACGGCTTCCTTGGTCGGCCAGGCTTACGGATCACTGTCAACGTCTGTTTGGCTTCTCTCTCAGCCATCAGAAGGTCCTAACCATCGGATGATTCTATGCCCCATGTGCCCCGGCCAAGCCCAATGAGCTTGGCCGCCGGTGTGAGTTAGTCAGTCTGTCGTCGCTTCAATCGTAACCGGAAGCGTGTTTGCCGTCTTCACGGCTTGAATAGATTTCTTCTGCCAGCGAACCCGTGAAACACCTTATTATTGCTCGATAATCTTATATGTGCAGGTGGTAGAGGTTTAGGTCCAGGTTCTGGTACGAGTAAGAGGACTGAGTCATGACAATCTGAGCAATTACTACGAAATCTCATCACGTTATGAGCCTGCGATTTTCTTGATAATGTCATCGCCCACGCTGTACTGAAGTTCGGGCGTAAGTGCTTGCTGTTTCCAGTTCTTTCGTACCGTCCTGATTCGGACGAGAAACGCCTTGTTCTTAAACACAGACACACTCATGCGATCATTCCTTTTTGGACGCCGCCCTTCGGCAATAACCCACATCTTGTAGTATTTTAACGCAGGAGTTATACGGCGCGGATAGTTGCATGGGATGTACACCTCCTGTCCAAACCACTCGCCATGAGATACAACTCGGAACCACAAAAAGAGTTTCATTCGGCCAGACAGCATCTTCTTTTCTACCCTTTGAAAAACGCACTCGTACTCACCTTCTGGTAGGAGCGGAGGAAGTTCTGCCGAACAGATACTCGTAAAATCCTCTGACGGATCATGATCGCTCCCAGGATCTTTCCTTACGCCTGCGCGTTTCATTCTCGAACCCCTAGATGTGTTTCCGGACTGGCTAACGTCGCTCGGGCTAATCGATCTAAAGCACGTACATACGTGGCAATATATTGGCAACGATGGTTGCGTTTCCCGCTCTCCCACCGCGATACCGCCGCTGCGGTTACACCAAGTACCATCGCTAGCTGTTTTTGCGTGACGCCCGCACACTCTCGTTGAGCTTTGCGTACAGCATGGTTAGGCAACATACACCGTAGACCTGTTTCACGAATGGCTTCTTCAAGAGCGTCCTTCATGCATTCAACAGTAAGCCAATCTATTGGTAAATTACCAGTGCCGAACGGCCATTGAGCGCAAGTTTTGTGCAGCGTTAAATCCTGCCTCAACCGCCAAGATCTCAATTTAGAATTTATAGACTGCGCCATCATAGCCCACTGAATAACAAGAGTTCTAAAAGATTTCTTGTATTATAGGCAGAGCTTCAAACTAAATACAAGAACTATTATTTAAACTCTTGCTTTTCATGCAACCGGTCCTGTAAAATTGGGCCATTCAGAAGATTCCCCATGTCTGACAAAAAACCTCACTCATCCAAACCGTCACAATCCTTCCGTCAAGCGCTCGGAAGTCAGATTCGCAATTTGCGAAAACAGCACGGCGTCCGACAAGAGCACGTCGCCTTGATCGCACGTCGGTGGGGCTTGCCGTGGACATCCAATACCGTTGTGCAACTGGAGACGGGCCGCCGCCATCTCACGGTTGAGGAATGGCTACTTTTACCAACGGTACTCACCCAAGCCCTCAATCCCAATCAGTCTTATACGTGGGACAACCTCATATCACTACTGGCCACGAACGCGCAGATCGCCTTGACCACAGAAACCCGAGCCTACTTACCTGATATTGAGCAACTTATTAGGAACCTTGGAGTTATCAACCCGGCTGATGAAGACGCATTCGACACGCCGCAGAATCGGCATATGCAGGCTTGGTCCGAGATCGAGACGCAACAACGAACCGGAAATATCAGAAAAGGAGCAGTATCCCCGGACGTTGTTACAACCGTTGACATAAAAGCGTCCCGAACTTTGAACGTCCTACCGACTGCCATCGTGCAAGCAGCACATCGATTGTGGAAACGGTCATTGATGGAAGAACGCGACTTCCGACTCATCGCTACCGGCTATGAGATGGCAACCCCACGGAAGATGCAGGCGCTTCGGGGAGCCATGACTCGGGAACTACTCACAGAGTTGCGTCCGCAGCTTCGACGCATGCGGTTGAGGCCAAAACCAGCCGGGCGTCCCGGCCGACCCAAGAAAGGAGGGAAATCATGATGGGGCAGAACAGTGATAAGGAATTACAGAAGCATGCTCTTAGCGGCATGTTAGCCAAGAAAGGAGAGACCCGTGCAAAGGAACAAACATATAGGGCTTTATAAACGAGGAAGCATTTGGTGGTGTAAGTATTACGTCAACGGCAAACCGATCCGTGAGAGTACTCTGACAACGAAAGTTACCGAGGCACAGAGGTTTTTAAATGAACGCAAGGGGCGTGCCGCAACAGGTCAACCGATGCTGCAAAGAATGGACAAGATTCTCTATGACGAGATTGCAGAGGACCTTTGGAGACATTACGAGACGACGGGGACGCGAGACCTAAAGGAAGCCAAAGTACGCTTGCGGCCGCTTGCGAGTTTCTTTAACGGAAAACGTGTTGTAGAGATCAGTGGGGCCGAGGTGACAAAGTATGTGAAGCTTCGCCAGATAGCAGGCGTGACAAACGGGACGATCAACCGTGAACGATCCACACTCGTCACAATGCTCCGGATAGCCTATGAGAATGGCAAGCTCGCACGTCTCCCGGTACTTCACCGACTGAAAGAAGCGCCACCACGTCAAGGCTTCTTTGAGCGAGACCAGTACAATGCCGTCTGTCGATTCCTTCCACCAGACCTGCAATTAGCCATCACAATTGCATATGAATGTGGTTGGCGCACGCAATCGGAAATTCTTCCCCTCAAGTTATCGCAAGTGAATCTAGATGCCGGAACACTCAGACTGGAACCAGGTCAGACGAAGAACGGGGAAGGACGCGTAGCATACGTGACACCAAGACTCAAGCAGATGATAGAAAAGCAGATGGAGAGAGTCAAATGCCTCTCACGGCAACTTCATCGCATCGTGCCCTACCTATTTCCTCACCTCCAAGGTAGACACATTGGAAATCAGCGCCGAGACTTCAGAAAAGCATGGACGACCGCCTGCAACAAGGCCGGACTGATTGGTATGCTACGGCATGACTTCAGACGCACTGCCGTCCGAAATATGGTCAATGCTGCTGTCCCTGAGCGCGTCGCAATGGCCATCACCGGACACAAGACACGTGCTGTCTTTGACCGCTATCACATCGTGAGTCCTGCCGATCTGCAAGAGGCTGCTCGGAAGGTCGCCGGGCACAATCTGGGCACAATTCCCGAATCCGCCTTGACTCCGTCACGCTAAACCATTAATTTTGTTGGCGTGGCGGTGTAGCTCAGTTGGTAGAGCAGCGGACTCATAAGCCGCGGGCCGGGGGATCGAAACCCTCCACCGCCACCAATTCTTTCAACGACTTACGCGATCTCGGCCTTCTCCTGATCGTCGACGATTCCGGTTCCAGTCACGGTTGGACTCACATCACGAGTGGTAGCGCAACTGGGGGCAGATCGCCTTATTTCACCGCTTGGTAGACAGCCGGGTTTTCCTTTCCAGTGACGTTCAGAATACCCACTGCGCCCTTATCAATACGAAAGATGGAATGATCCACCAGAGTGTAGCTTCCTGGAACGTCCACGGTGAATTCTGCGACAGAGGCGCCTGCCGCGGGAACGGTGGTGGTTTGAACACTTTCGAGCGGATTGGCCGTCAACGAACCCTCATGATATACACGGTCAAAAATCTCTCCGATAATATGCCACGAGGAGACAAGATTCGGACCAGCATTCCCGAAATACATCCGGATGCGATTGCCCACCTTTGCCTTGAGCGCGCCATCGCCTGTCAGTGATCCCACACTTCCATTGAATACAACGTACGTCGGATGTTCCGCTGCTCCCTTTGCTTCATCAAAATGCTGAAGTCCCTTTGCTCCGAACTCCCCTGTCGTGTAGAACTCGCTTTGTAAAACATAGAACTCCTTATCGACAGGTGAAAGGCCACCTTCCGGTTCCACGAGAATCATGCCATACATGCCATTGGAAATATGCTCTGGAATGGGGGCCGTCGCACAATGGTAAATGTAGAGACCAGGGTTCAACGCCTTGAAACGCGCCACTTTTTCTTCTCCTGGCTCGGCTAACAGCGAAGTCGCGCCTCCTCCCGGACCAGTCACCGCATGTAGGTCGATGTTATGTGAGTTTTCACTGCCCTTGGCATTCTTGAGATGTAATTCGATCGTATCTCCGACACGAACACGAATCATGGGCCCCGGAACCTGTCCATTAAACGTCCAGAACTCATACCGGGTGTCACCATGCTCGTCTTTGACAAGAACGCCCTCCTTCTCGACCGTCTCCAGGTCGACACGAACAAGCGCAGGCGAGGCACGATCGATCTGTGCCGGCACTGCCGGAGCAAACGTGAGATGGGCAGATTCGGTCGCCTCATTCGCGAGAAGACTTGGAGAGGATATGAATATTACGAGAGCACACACAGTTACAATCGATAGGATTGTATATAATAATCTTCGTAGCATCACCGTGACCTCCTAATCCGACATTTCCAAGATAACCCCATCGCAGGCCCCATTTACTACTATAATACGCGAATCCACTCACAAAATCATCGATCGTTCTGCTCAGCCCACGAGTGATCCTCGCACGTCTTCATGTTCCGATCCAGGATGGCCTTGAACCGGTCACGCGGCACCACGAGATCCGCCATCTGGAATGTGATGGATCGGGCATGCCTGACTGACCTTACCCCAATAGTTGGTCCAGCGCGAGACATAATTTCGCACCCTTCACCCCCACTCTCCCTGCACCACTACACAGGTCCCCTCCAACCCCTCCCAAAATTTCAAAAATAATTCACAAATGTGGAGCGCACCCTGGCCATAACCCCTCCAACTTGGATTGTGGAGTCGGGGTCACTTGGTGAGGTGTAGAGGTTTGAAAGTGAATGATGGAAAGAGGGAGAGGGAGCTAAATCACGTCACGGTTTGAGTCACGGTTGGACTCCAGAAATATCGGTTTTGGTTACGGTTAGAGGAAACGACGCCTTGATAGACTTGGGTTTCCCGTGATACGGAGTGGTCTGTGATTGCATGGCGTTTCAAGAGAGGACCGTTCTCATAAGCCGCTGGCCGGGGGATCGAAACCCTCCACCGCCACCAAAATCCATGGGGGTATGATCGCCACCCTTCGTCTGCTGCATCTGCAACAGGACTGCACACATCAATAAAGTTTTGGGTTTTTAATTTGTTTGATGTTGAGCATCCAGGTCTCTTGGCTTTGTCGCAAGGGCACCTCAACGGCACTGAAGCTTCGGCATCGCTTGCCCCACGGCTTACCTAAACTTCCAGGCAACTGAAACATCGTCTGCACTATCATACACAGCACGCTCCTTATCACCGTGATAATCTTCCGTGTGGCTATTCTAAAATCGAATAGTTTCCCCCGGAAATCACACAAACAACCGTTCGCTCAAACTGACAAAAATTCTGGTATCGCAAAGGCACGAGTGAAATCGCCCCCGAAAGCTCAACCAATGTGTCAGGCCTTTGCTTGGTCAACCACGCCTGAAACCAATCGTGCGTTGCAACAAGCTGCTCTTCAGTCACTAAATGGATTTGAGCGACATCCTTGATGAGAGAAACCGCCTTGGTGCCAGGTTGAGAAACGACAAGCGCATCTGCACAAGAACTCACCCCCTTGACCCCCACGGGCTTTCCCGCCCCGACCGAAAGGGCCATTGAACCATTATTCTTTGGCTGAACACCAAAGACCCTTCCATCGCCACGACCCGCAAACTGAAGTGCCTGCACAATCCCTGAAAGTAATCCTCCTCCACTCACCGGGACGAAGATGTCAAAGGAACCGTTGAGCTGATCCAAAATCTCACTGCCTACCGTGGCATCAGCTGCGATGGTCTCCCAACTGTCAAAAGGATGCAAACTCACAGCACCCGTCTCCTCCAACCGCCGTGCTGTCACTTCCAGCCTGGATTCAAAAGTCGGACCACTCAAGGTCACTGTGGCCCCTAGCTCACGCGTTTTGTGAATTTTATGTGCCGAAGTATTTTCCATCATCACAATTTCGCACTGCACTCCCAATAATTTAGCTGCATAGGCAACGGACTGAGCAAAATTCCCAGAGGAGGAAGTCACAACTCCTCGAGTTTTAACGTCGTCAAGTTGAGAAAGAAGCCCATTTAAAGCAGGGCGAATCTTGAAGGATCGAGTTACGTTCTCGTTTTCAAGTTTCAGCCAAACATTCTGCCCAATCTCTTTGCTCAACGGAGAACAAGCAATCAAGGGAGTTGGCGTGAGATAAGACGACAAACATTGCCTGGCTAAGTCAATCTGCCGCTGATCAATCACCTGATCACCTGATCAGTAGCACAAGATATGCGACCTACTCATATCGCAAGGCATCGATGGGGTTTAATCGCGAAGCTTTGTGTGCGGGATAGAGACCAAACACGACTCCAACCGTTGCCGAAAATACGAAGGCAATGACTAAAAACAAAGGAGAGATAATGGTAGGCCAACCAACCAACACAGTGGTAAATTTCGCGGAGGCAACACCTACTCCAATACCAATCATGCCACCGACCAAACTCAGAACAGCTGCCTCAACAAGAAACTGCAACATAATCTGACGTCGTTTGGCGCCAACGGCAATACGAATCCCAATCTCTCTCGTTCGTTCGGTCACTGACACCAACAGCGTATTCATAATCCCGATACCTCCAACCAATAGAGAGATCGATGCAACGGCAAATAATAGAAACATCATCGCATCAGCAGATTCTTGCCGCGTCTCGGCAATATCCATCTGTGTCCGAATATAGAAGTCATCCTCTTCGTCGTCACTGAGATGATGTTCTTTCCTTAGAACAGCCGTGATCAATTCTACAGCTTGAGGCAATTGAGCATACTCCTTGGTCGATGCAAAGATAGCTCCAACGGTCCCAATCTTCTTGGTTCCCAAAACTTTCCTCTCTGCCGTAGTAAAGGGAATCAAAATTCTGTCATCCTGATCGTTTCCCCACGCGGAACTGCCTTTCTGCGCAAGCACCCCAATCACGGTAAACGGAACTTTGTTAAGCCGAAGTACTGCACCAACCGGATCAACTCCTGGATCAAAAAGATTTTTGACCACCGTGTGACCCAAAACCGCAACCTTTGCTGCCGAATCTAAGTCTTTTTGATTCAGAGGAAATCCTCTCACAAATGGCCAATCTCGAACCTCAAAATACGATGGAGTAACACCAGCGACACGAGTCGACCAGTTTTTCCCTTCGTGAATTACCTGAATATCACCACGCTTGGTATAGGCAACTGCACTGAGATTTGGAACATCACGAAGTAACGCTTCCGCATCACTCACCGTAATCGTTGGTCGTACTTTTCGCGCCCCTCGGACCATCGAGTGACCACGAAAAATCATAATGACATTTGACCCAAGACTGGAAATTCGGTCCTGCATGAGCGCGGCGGCACCTTGACCAATACTCACCATCGCAATCACCGCTCCAACCCCAATGATGACACCGAGCATCGTCAACCCTGCCCGGAGGCGGTGGCGAGCCAACACTCGTAAGGCCATGATAAACACCATTCGAAACATCTCTATTCCACTGTGTTCAATTCACGCACCGAGGGTGTTGTATCAGTAAGAACGCATCCATCTTTCATCAAGATTTGCCGTTTTGTACACACGGCAATTTCCGGTTCGTGCGTCACAAGAATAATGGTTATTCCTTCCTCATTGAGACCTCGCAAAAGTTCCACAATCTCCGCCCCTGATTTGCTGTCAAGGTTCCCCGTTGGCTCATCTGCGAGAATAATAGAAGGATTCATGACAATGGCACGTGCAATTGCCACACGTTGTTGTTGTCCTCCTGAAAGCTGCGAAGAGTGATGTTTATCCCGTCCGAGTAAACCCACTCGCTCAAGCGCGCCGATTGCGCGCCGCTCTTGTTCCTTGTGAGGCAGACCAGCATACAGAAGCGGCAATTGGACGTTTTCTGCGCTGCTAGTTCGTGGAAGGAGGTTAAAATTCTGAAAAATAAAGCCGATCTGTCGATTTCGAATTTCCGCAAGGGCATCAACAGAATGCCCCCGGACATCCATCCCATCAAGAAAATAGGTCCCATTGGTCGGAGTATCGAGACAGCTCAGAATATTGAGGAGAGATGATTTACCTGATCCTGATGCTCCCTGAATCGCGACAAACTCACCGGACTCAACCTGTAACGAAACGTCGGAAAGCGCGTGGACTTCGCCGTGATCAAGTTGATATGTTTTCCACAGATTCTGACAAACGATTTGAACTTCCATACGTCACCTACAGACACACAACACCGAGACAAGAACACCATTAGATTTTTTAATATACCGCTATCGAAACCATGGAGGAAGCCTTCTGTTCTGATTGTCATCACCCTCATGATCAATGCCGATAAGAACCAGTTCACCCTCTTTTAAAGGACCATTCTGAATTTCGGTAAATTGATCATCTGCTAAACCTGTACGTAGCATTATTTTTTTTGGTTTTCCGTCTCCATCTAGGACCCAAGCGGTCGACCGAGAATCCACTGATCGTACTAGGGAGTCATCCCCTCTTCCCATGTCAGCAATGGCCTCGTCATGTGTCTTCACTTCCGCTGACGATCCTTCAGGAGGGGAAAAGCGCAGTGCAACATTTGGAATCATTAATGCCTCCGTGACTGACTCCACTACTATCGCGACATCAGCAGTCATTCCAGGCTTCAGGAGAAGTTTTGGGTTATTAACATCAATAGCAACGTCGTAGGTTACAACAGTGTCTTCCGCCTTTGACGCAATTCTGATTTGGGTCACACGACCACTGAATTCCTGCTCAGAGTATGCATCAACCTGAAACATAACCAGCTGTTCTTGTCCAACTTCTGCAATGTCCGATTCGCTGACGTGAGCAATCACGCGCATGCGCGTGAGATCTTCTGCAATGATGAACAACGCAGGCGTCTGAAAGCTTGCAGCAACGGTCTGACCCGCATTCATCTTACGATCAATAACGGTTCCATCAACGGGTGAATAAATAATAGTATGATCAAGGTCAAATTGTGCGGCATCGACAACCGCAACAGCCTGATTCACTAACGCCTGACTCAGATCAACCTGTGCGACAGCACTCTGATGTTCGGTCTGCTCGACATCCAAATCGGCCTGCGAAATGAACCCTTGATCAAGGAGCGATTGAGCACGTATTAAATCTCGTTTTTTGAGTGACAACTCAGCGTCTGCTTGAGCTAAGCGCGCTTTTGCACTCAACAAACTCGCTTGCTCCTGCTCAAGCCGTGCCTGAAAAGGCACTGGGTCAATTCTTGCAATTACATCTCCTGCGCTAACAACTGAATTAAAATCTGCATGCAGACTTCGGATCGTCCCAGAAACCTCGCTTCCAATCTCAACACTACGAACCGGCTCTACAGTTCCTGTCGCAGTCACCACCCGCGAAATAGCCCCTCGTTTCGCAGCCGCCGTCTTGAATTGAATATGGAAATCTTGAAATTTTGTCTGATAGAAATACCCCACTCCCACTAAGAGAAGACAGAGAATCCCAATAATCCAAAGAGTTGATGATCGTGACCGCCGGCCACTCTGCTGAGCTTCACTGTGAAGTGACATGGATAGGTAGGCGCCTCTTGCGTAACCCATTGTAGGGTCCGTCAAGAATTATTGTCAAAATTCGCAGAGACAGAGCTGGGGAGTCTACTGTTTGTCTCGCACAGAAATCACAACCTATTTATAAATGTGATTAAACGTTATTTCTGTAATCACATTCGTACTCTCGAGTTTTCCAACTCAGTTATTCTAAGAATGTCTCGCATACAGGTTTCTCATCTCGCACTTAACATCATGTGTTCGAGCGACGCTTGCCTTTCTTCTTTTTCATCCCTTTCTTTTCTTGCCCACGAGGTTTTGTCATATTGCTGGGATCCAGCAGTTGATCAAAACGTTTTTTTGGCAACACTTGTCTGGCTAGGCCAACCTCTCGAACGGTTCTTCCAGTCCGATATGCCTCTTTTGCCAACGCGGCAGCTGCGTCATATCCAATTTCCGGCGCCAACGATGTACACATCGCCAAACTCTGTTCAATAAGCATTCGACATCGTTCTTCATCTGCTTCAATACCTTCAATGCATCGACTAGCAAGATTTTCTGACGATGTCGCGAGAAGATCAATCGACTGAAGAACATTATGACCCATCACAGGCATCATGGTTGCCAACTCGAAGATACTGGCCTGACCACCAATAGTCACACTGAGATCATTACCAATAACCTGTGCCGCAACTTGCAGAACCGACTCACAAATTACTGGATTAACTTTCCCCGGCATAATTGATGACCCAGGCTGAGTTTCCGGAAGACGGATTTCACCAAGTCCGCAACGCGGGCCTGACCCTAACCAGCGTATATCATTTGCAATCTTCGTCAAACTCACGGCCACAGTTTTCATCACCCCACTTGCTTCAACCAATGCGTCTTGTGCACCTTGCGCTTCAAAATGATTCCTTGCTTCTGTTAACGGAAAATCCGTTTCCGCCACCAGCCGTACAATCACTCGCCGCGCAAATTCCGGGTGTGTATTTAACCCCGTGCCAACTGCAGTCCCGCCAATCGCCAACTCTCCTAGAACAGGAATAACGTGCTTAACACGAGAAATTGAAAGTTGAATCTGCTGTGCATAGCCACTAAATTCCTGACCTAATCCAATCGGAGTCGCATCCTGAAGATGGGTACGGCCAATCTTGATTACCGATGAAAATTCTTGACTCTTCTCCACTAACGCACGATGCAAGTGACAAAGAGAGGGAAGCAGGCGATGAACAATAGAATCAATTGCCGCAAGATGGATGGTGGTGGGAATAACGTCGTTACTGGATTGGCCATGATTTACATGATCGTTTGGATGAATCCTGCCGGTCTGATATTTGTTCTTCAGACTGATTTCAGCTGCTCGATTTGCGATAACTTCATTCGCATTCATGTTTGTTGATGTACCAGATCCCGTTTGGAAGATATCAACAGGAAAGTGTTCATCAAATTTATTTTCCGCAACCTCCTTTGCGGCTTTTCCAACAACATTACTGACCAAAGAATCAATTAAACCAAGCTCCCCATTGACCTGAGATGCCGCCCATTTCACGAGACCTAGCATACGAATAAAGCTTGAAGGAAATCGAAGCCCACTGATGGGAAAATTTTCAATTGCTCGAGCTGTCTGCGCCCCATAATAAGCCATCGAAGGCACACGCATCTCCCCCATTGAATCCTTTTCAACTCTCATACCTGGTGCTTTAGTACGCCGTGCAGATGATGGCGACTTACGCGCAACTTTTCCTTTACGTGTAGACCCTGTTTTCATGCATTCCCCTGCGGAAGATCAAAAAATACGGGCACTCAATTTTCGGACGGATTACGTTTACAATTAACATCTATACGCCCATCCTTATGGGAACTTTCTCTGGTAATATTATAATACGGTAGGCCTCAGACCTAATACGACCTGAGGGTGACATCCAAATAGTCGTATAGCAAGGGATTAGATTCCTTTGTAGGAACCAAGTCCCACACAATCCCAAATAAATATCCTTTTGCGCCTTTGTCCACATAGTCCCTCACCCAACGGACTTTCCCAGACAATATTTCCACTCCTTTTTCACCGTTCTTGTCAAAAAACGCCATAGTGACAGTCACTAAATCATTAATGGGAATTCCCTTATCCATGCTAAATCCAGCACCCACGAGATTCGCACTGAGTAAAACTGCAGTCAGTTCCACATCAGATGTCTTGTGCTTCCCGTTTTTTCCTACTTTATGAGTAGATACGACGGCCTTAATTAGTTTCGTATGAGATTGCGCGCCTCGTTTGAATACCACAACCCTAAACTCCCAATAAATTAGCCAGCAGACCCAACGAGTCGAGTATAGCAGGCCCATTATGCAATCGACAAATCACTGCATGCAAACAACACCTCAAGTAGCGCCTGGTTGTGGATAACTCCCCAAATCTGTATCCTATCTTCAGTTATGGAAACAAAAAATACAGGTTTTATCCTTTACTGCTACTGCGACGGTGCATGCCGAGGAAATCCCGGGCCATCAAGTTATGGCGCTATTGCCCACCTTTCTGACCTCACTGAGGTAGGTCGTGGAGGTATGTTTCTTGGATCAGGAACCAATAATTCCGCGGAATGGCAGGGGGCTGTTGCTACCATTCAGTTTGCAAAAGAGATCCTAGATTCACCCGATAGATTGGCTATAGAACGTGTGATCGTTCGGATGGATTCATTGTTGGTCGTCAATCAATTGACAGGGGTGTGGAAAATAAAGGAACCTCGCCTCAAAATATTCTACGACCAAGCAATGGCTATTGTTCAGACACTCAAAACGCCGGTAGAGTTTGAGTGGGTCCCCCGCGAAGAAAACACCGAGGCGGACAAAATCGCCAACCAATGCCTTGACCAACATTCCACTGTAGGTCTCAAGTTAACATTGACAACGAGCACTGACCGATCAAGTCTTCAAAAAAAAACACTCACGAAAAAAAACAGAAAAACTCGACGCGTCCAGTTTTCACTTGATGAAAAAACCTATACAGCATTCCAAAAGGCACTACGTGCAAACAAGTCAACGACCACCAAAATGCTGGTTGACGCCGTGAAGCACTACCTAAAATCATGAAGCCCCATCTGCCAGCCAACCACAAAATATCAAGTAATAGAAACCATGATCTGGCCATGAGCCTGCTCTTGAATTGCCCGAATACGTCCCCCTCTAATCAACTCCAATAATCCCAGAAATACCACAATAACCAACCCCAAATCTGAATCCACAGGAAACAGATCAGAAAATGCAACTGACGCGTTGTCTGCTAAGCGTTCCAAAATAAGATTGATCCCATCTTTAACCTCCCACGGATCTCTACGGATCATTGAAACCCGCCTGGTCGTCCTACTCATCACAACCTGAAATGCATTCAGTAGATCATATAGTGTCACGTCCTCTAACACCGGAAGATCATCACCACTGACCTCTACCTGGGGTTGCCGGTCCCAACCATACACATCTCGCCACTGGTGTCGATACGTTTCGAGCTGCCGCGCAACTTCCTTTAGTTGCTGATACTCGGCAAGAAGCGGTGAGTCTTCCTCAATTGGTAGAAAGTCATCATCAAGCTCTAGCGGCGGCATCTCAGGAGTGATAGGAAGGAGTTGACGCGTTTTGATGTAGATCAAAGTCGCGGTGAGCACCAAAAACTCTCCCGTTGCAGTTAGACTTGGTTGTTTGGCTTGTTCCAAGCGTTGAACATATTGCTCTGTAATATGGGAAATCCGAATGTCTATGATATTAAGAATCTCTTTCTTCACCTGCTCCAAAAGTAATGGCAGGGGGCCTTCAAACTGATCAATTTTGACATGGTAAACAAGCTCTGAATCCGCCTGATCAAACTCGCGCTGTGATTCCTGCTCGATAGATTCCAAAGTAACGACTCAGATATTTAGTCTGACGGCAAGAGGAAGGGTGCCTTTGTTCTCAGGTTCCAATGTAATAAGCCAACGGGTTGCTACAATCTATCACCTCAGTTGCCTAGTGCACATATTGACACAAACACCGGCACGATGATAGAAACAAGTGCGATCGTTTTGGTCGCCGATTCGATTTATTCTTATTTGAGCATCCTGTTACTGAATATCTTATATGCTAAAACTCTCCAAGAAAACTGACTACGGGCTAATTGCCATGCAACACATTGCAACGGTAAAACCATCTCGCGCAGTCAACACAAAAGAAATCGCACATCAGTACAATATTCCAGTCGAGCTGTTAGCGAAAGTTCTCCAATGTTTGGCAAAAAACGGTCTGATTATGAGTCAAAACGGCCCCAAGGGAGGCTATGTATCCCGTGAAGAAGTAACAATTGCTGACGTCATTAGTGCTATAGAAGGACCAATCAGGATTACCGAATGTATGCATGAACCCAATGAACCGTGCCAACAACTCGAAACCTGCAACATACGCTCACCTCTCCAATTTATCCAAACATCGTTTGTTCGGCTACTAGAAAGCATGACCATTGAAGATATGGCAGCACAAAATGCACTAATTTCGATCGCTTCTGCTACACCAAATCTCATGACAGAAGGAGCAACAAAATGAAGCGGCCGATATACATGGATAGCCATTCGACCACACCAATTGATCCACGAGTCTTGGAAGCAATGCTTCCGTACTTTACAGAAAAGTTTGGCAACTCGGCGAGTCGGAACCATTCGTTCGGATTCGAGGCCGAGGAAGCGGTAGAGATCGCGCGAAAACAGATTGCACAGCTTATTCATGCAGACCAAAAAGAGTTGATCTTCACCAGCGGTGCTACAGAATCCGACAATCTCGCACTCAAAGGCGTAGCAGAGATGTATAGTGAAAAAGGCAACCATATCATCACAGCTATGACCGAACATCGCGCAGTCATCGACTCAGCAAAATCTCTCGAGAAGCGCGGATACTCAGTAACTTACCTTTCCGTAGACAAAGATGGTTTGATCAATCCAGATGATGTACGCCATGCTATTACCAATAAAACGATCCTTATTTCGATCATGCTTGCCAACAACGAGATTGGAACGATTAACCCAATTGCTGAGATTGGAGCAATTGCCAAGGAAAAGGAAGTTCTCTTCCATTGCGATGCAACCCAGGGAGTTGGGAAAATTCCAGTTGACGTATCCACTCTTGGTGTTGATCTCATGTCGTTTTCCGCTCACAAGATCTATGGACCAAAAGGCATCGGAGCGCTCTATCTTCGGCGAAAAGCACCTCGAGCCAGAGTCACTCCAATGCTCGACGGAGGTGGCCATGAACGAGGCTTTCGCTCTGGAACGTTACCCGTTCCACTCATTGTTGGATTCGGGAAAGCATGCGAAATTTGTGAACAGGAAATGGAAAGTGAGGCCATGCGACTCTCTACACTTCGCGAACGCCTCCATGCTGGAATTGCAAAAGGATTGGATGACATCTATCTCAACGGCCACCCCACCAAACGACTCCCTCACAATCTAAACATCAGTTTCGCCTATGTCGAGGGTGAAGCTATGCTGATGGGAATCAATGACATTGCATTGTCATCCGGATCCGCGTGCACCTCTGCAACCCTTGAACCATCGTACGTGCTACGTGCGTTAGGTGTCGGATCTGATCTTGCCCACTCTTCAATCCGCTTTGGTCTTGGCCGATTTAATACAGAGGAGGAGGTGGACTACGTAATCAGTCAAGTTATTAAAACAGTCAACCGACTTCGTGAAATGTCTCCATTATATGAAATGGCAAAAGAAGGTATCAATTTGAAAGCAGTGCAATGGGCCTCAAATTGAAGCTCCATGATGAGTAATATACCAAACCCATGCCGCCGCTTAAGGAGGACTCCCAATGGCATACAGTGACAAGGTCACCGACCATTACAACAACCCCCGCAATATGGGAAGTTTCCCAAAAAATGAGGAGAATGTGGGCACGGGCATGGTCGGAGCACCAGAATGCGGCGACGTCATGAAGCTTCAAGTCAAAGTCGAGGATGAAGTGATTGTTGACGCGAAATTCAAAACTTTTGGGTGCGGAAGTGCAATCGCAAGTTCGAGCCTTGCTACGGAATGGCTCAAGGGAAAAACCGTTGAACAAGCATACGATATTAAAAATACTGAAATAGTGAAAGAACTTGCACTACCTCCAGTGAAAATTCACTGCTCTGTATTGGCCGAAGATGCCATCAAAGCTGCAATCGCGGACTATCGGAAAAAAACCCCACAAGAAGAGCCAGAAGCAAAGGATACAGAGTAACGAAAGGATGTCCACTGTGGAAACAACAGCACCCATCGTCGGCCTTACTGAGGACGCAGTCGTTGAGATTAAACGACTTCAACAGATTCAGGGAACAGAAGAGGTGCCGTTCAGGCTTGGGGTTAAAGACGGTGGCTGCTCTGGCCTCAGTTATACCATGAATTTTGACAATAATATTACAGCAGAAGACACCACATATGAGATCGCTGGAATCAAGATTGTAGTTGACCAAAAGAGCGCCACTTACCTGCAGGGTACAACCCTTGATTATAAAAAAACTCTCGTGATGACGGGTTTTACATTCATCAATCCCAATGCAGAGAAAAGCTGCGGTTGTGGAGAATCCTTCGCCACCAAGTAAACTATCGCTCCCAATTGCAACCAGTATCTGCTGGGACTGCAAGTCGGAGCATGGAGGATCATACTATTGCCAACAATGTGTAAAAATCCAACCTCTTTCCAAGGAAGGGGATTATTTCGAATACTTTGGTGTTCCAAGACTTTTCAATCTCGATCTTGACCAGCTTGAATCCCGTTACTACATGCTCAGCCGAAAATTTCATCCTGACTTCTACGGAAACAAATCAGCAGTAGAACAATCCATCAGTCTAGGAAACTCTGCTGTACTCAATACAGCTTACCAAACATTAAAAAATCAAGACCAAAGAGTACAGTACCTTCTAGAGCTTGAAGCCGGAGCATGGAAGACAACACAAACAACACTATCTGAAGGTTTGTTTGATGAACTCATGGAAATTCAGGACACCATTACCTCGTTTAAACAAGCATCAGATCCTCATAGAAAAAAAACGTCCATGAGCTGTGACCATGACCAACTCTATGCATCGAAAACCTTATTAGAAGAAAAGCATAACGCTCTCTCCTCACGCCTACAGGCCCTCTCGCTCAAATGGGATCACCTGGTATTGGTAAAGAGTTCTATCTCTGATCAGATAAAAGTACAATATGATATGGACAGAGAGGCTATTCTGATACAAATTCGGAACATTGTATCTGACCAGTCCTATATCACCAGAGTACTCACCGATATCAACACACTCATATCTACCACCTAAAGTTTTCCCCTCATGACTAAAATCATTGGCATTGATCTCGGCACAACAAACTCCCTCATCTCGTATATGGACGGAAACCGCCCACGAGTCATTCCCAATGCCAAAGGACAAGTCATTGTACCTTCAATTGTTTCGTTCTTGGAAACAGGCTATGTCGTTGGCGACCTAGCCAAAGAACAGCTAATTAAAAACACCGCAAGAACTGTGTACTCGATCAAGCGATTTATGGGGCTTGCTCTTCAGGACTTGCGACATGAATTGCGGTACTTCCCTTATACCCTAGCCGAACAAAAGGGTATCGTAACGGTCCAAATAGGAAGCACTGAATTTACACCTTCTGAAATCTCCTCCATGATCCTCAAAGAACTCAAAAAGAGTGCGGAAGATTTTTTTGGAGAACCCATCACCCAAGCCGTCATTACCGTTCCGGCATATTTTAACGATGCTCAACGACAAGCAACAAAAGACGCCGGCCGTATTGCAGGTCTACATGTCACACGTATCGTCAACGAGCCTACCGCGGCATCTCTCGCATACGGTTTACAGAACAAACAACAAGGACTAGTTGCCGTCTACGATCTCGGCGGCGGCACATTTGATATTTCAATCCTAAAACTAAGAGAAGGCATTTTTGAAGTTCTTGCAACAAATGGTAATACCCACTTGGGCGGTGACGATTTTGACCGAAAGATTGTTCAGGTAATGGCAAAAGACATTCAAGACCAATTTGACCTTGACGTCACCAAATACATTGTATTAATTCAAAGTATGCGCGTAGCCGCCGAAGCCGCGAAGTGTCATCTCACGTCCAACGAAACAACATCGATTTCGCTCCCTCTCCCCGAAGGGAAAGGAACATATACACGCGATTTGCATCGGAGTGAATTTGAAGTATTGATCAAAGCGCTGGTTATGGATACAGTCGTGCGTTGCCAATTCGCACTTAGCGATGCGGGGATCAGCGCATCAGAAATCGATGACGTTGTCCTGGTAGGCGGAGCAACCCGCACCCCACTTGTTCAACAAATGGTCGAAAAAACCTTTAAGCGAATACCTCACACTGATCTCAACCCAGATGAAGTAGTAGCCTTGGGAGCGGCAGTTCAAGGGGGAATACTTGCTGGTGAAGTACAAGACATGCTGTTATTGGATATCACTCCCCTCTCACTTGGTATTGAGGGACTCGGTGGAACCGTCAACTCTCTCATTCGACGCAATACCACCATTCCAACCCAGGCAAAAGAAGTGTACACGACCTCTACCGATAATCAGACCGCCGTTGTCATCCATGTTCTCCAAGGTGAGCGCGAACTTTCCAGAGATAACCGCAGTCTTGCCCAATTTCATCTGCCTCTACCTCCGGCCCCAGCCGGGTTTCCTCGCATTGAAGTTAATTTTATTATTGATGCCAACGGAATTCTCAATGTCGCAGCACGAGATATTCAGACCGGCCAATCCAAGGCTATCGAGGTGAAACCATCCTACGGCCTCACCGAGGAGGCAATCGATGAAATGATCCAAGATTCAATAAAATTCTCCGAGGCTGATATTGCCGAGCGTCTCACCATCGAAGCCAGAAATGAAATGGACGCGCTTGAAACTTCGACGGTAAAAATCCTCACCGAAGAAAAAGGTGTGCTAGAAGAAGGTGAACGCAATCAGATAGAACAGGCGCTTAAAAACCTGAGAGAGGCTCGTGACGAATCCGACTATCGAATACTTCGAAAATCCAATAACGAACTGAACAACGCCACCAAGCACCTTGCCGAAATCGCCATGGACCATCAACTTAAAGCGGCGCTCGAAAACAAAACTATTACAGAAATCGTTTCATAATCGCCATTGGAAAAGTAAGTTTTACTGCAACATTATCCACCTGATTGCTATCCTCTGCCGAGGAGTGAAACTATAGAAGAATTTCATCGCAGTCAACCAATGCAATCTGCGAAATAAACTGGAGAAGATAAATGACCCTCACTTGGTATAACTCGGAAGACATAGCAATTCAACTCAGCGAGAAATTCCCTGATATTGACCCTCTTACCATCCGATTCACCGACCTCCATCATTGGGTCACCGAACTCCCTAACTTTAAAGATGATCCTGAAAACTCTAATGAAGGCATTCTCGAAGCTATTCAGATGGCCTGGTACGAGGAGTGGCAAGATTCAGAAGGAGCATGATGCTCTGCTGAGAAGGCTATAACAACAAAGGATTCAACACAACCTCATAATCTCACATGCCTCACAAAACTTCACTTGGAAAAAACGTCACGAAGCGGACGGTTTCCATATTTTCCTGAAAAACTCACCACGGCCCTGAAAAACATAGCTGTTTTTTAACTGCGACCTGAGCGTTGAACTTAGAAGAACTCTATCATGTTATATTTACCAATCGAGAGAAATGTAAATCACTGCTTATTTTATTCTCCTACTGTAGGATGAGCAGAAACATTGGTGGTTCCAAGTTCTAAATCAGTCTCTTACGACAATTTTGTAATAGTAAGGGGAGAATTTTTTTGAAAAAAATATTTGTGTCCCAGAGTCTCATCGAGGTAGAAACGCTCAAAGAAATTCTTGAGCAAGCTGGCATCCTCAACACGATTAAGAATCAAAATACATCGATGCTAGCAGGGGAAGTTCCGTTTGCCGAAGTCTTTCCAGAACTGTGGATTATTGACGACGCCGATTATGACTACGCGAAAAAACTACTAGATGATTGGGGAAATCCAACGCCCAGCGAAAAATCTGAATGGACTTGCGCTGGCTGTAAGGAAACCCACAATAGCGCATTCACTTCTTGCTGGAACTGCGGACAAGACAGATGAAAAATTATCAGCCACTTCATCATTTTTCAACACCCCGCATGGGAGTAGGTTTTCACCCTATCAGAATCATTAACCCGACACCCTACACCACACTATAGCAAACCAAAACGAGCAGGGTATCGACTATAATAGTCGACATCATTTATTATAGAAGATAATACGGCAGTGTTAGAAAATCGGCATTATCATAATGGAAGAAACATCATGCGCATGGAGAGAGGAACAGCACAGTGAAAAAACGATTACGGAAAAAGACACACATTGGTGAGTTTAAAGAATGGGGTGTAATTATTTCCATTACAAAAAGTACGGACGTTGACTTCGACGTATTCGTGGATGAATTTATTGAACATAACATAAAAGAAAACGCCTGTTACTTTACCGGCACAAGCAAGGAAAACACGCTCGAAGGATTTATTGACCTTGGGTGTTCATTGGAGAAAGCAAAAGATAAACTCGCAAAAATCACTGCATGGTTAAACGAAAAATCAGACGTAAAGAATCATACAGTAGGGAAACTCACTGATGCATGGCATGGACCATTCGACCAACGAGAGGAACCAGAGGCTACAACCTAGGAACCTACTCATATTCCACCGAAACCCTCATTGACAATGAAACGCTTTACGTTCGTCTCACTCATTCTCCTCATTAGCCTTTATGCCTTCCCTTCAAGCTTTTCAGCTAAATCTATCAAGGCTCCAGAGTGGGTAATTTCAGAGTGGATCAACGGATCAGGTATATCATTACGTGCCTTGCAAGGCACAGTGGTGGTGGTAGAGTTTTTTCAACTGTGGTGCCCTGGATGTAACAAGTTCTCGATCCCATTGATGAAACAATGGAATCAGACGTTCCATAGCGAAATCAACGCTGGAAAACTCAAGATTCTTAGCATCCATACAGTATTCGAAGGACATGACTATCAAACGCCAGAACGCTTGAAGAATTTTGTGAAAGAAAAATCAATTCACCATCTCGTCGGTGTAGATCATCACAATCCTGGAGAGCATCTTCCCGAAACTATGAAACGCTATAACACAATGGGAACACCAGAAGTTGCAATTATCGATAAAAAAGGAGCTATAAAAATGCAGAAATTCGGTGGATTTGATACGGAAAAAGCAGAACGATTAATCAGATATTTGCTTGCGTCAGATTGATCACACGATTCTTTGATCGTTTCAGTTTTGCGTGCAAATACGATCTTTTTCCACTCCATTATGAATTCCAATGTCTGAAAAACTTCCAATCATCATTCTTGCCGGAAGTGACCCGCAACCTGGCCCAACTCCAGCTGACTTTACACAAAACGACATGCTTTCTGGATTCAAAGCAATGTGCAAGCTCCCATCCGGAGTTCCACTTATCAGAGAACTGATTGAGAGGTTTAACGCAAGCGGTCGATTTAAGCAACCAATTATTATCGGACCGCGCCGTGTATATGAGAGGATTCTGAACTGTGAAATCGTCGATGTCGAAGGCAACCTTGCCACAACACTCAAACACACTCATAAATTTATCACGCAGCGATTTCATCACCTTGACCCAGTGGCAATCTCTGCATGTGATATCTTGCCAACTCCAGAGGAAATACGCCTACTTCTAAAAACCAGCTATGATCCAAACAAGGACTCACAGTTCTGGTGGCAACTAGTGAACGCGAAGCCAGAGTTACTAAATGCCAGCTCCTGGAAACAGTCCTACCAACTCCGACCAGACAATGATCAAGCACTAATGAATCTCTATCCTGGTCACCTTGTTGTCGTTCGAGTTGGAGCCCTACGCATGCGCGTGGTCAATTCTATTCTTCAGATCACGTATTGGTATCGTAATCGTGAACTTCGCACGCGACACGTCCAAGTTGCAGCAGAGTCATTTTACCGGTTACTTGCCGAAGATCTCCGAAGTCTACTGTCACTACGCCTTCCTCTTTTTTCAGTCTCAATTCCTATTCGCGGCCTACTGGCTTACTACAAGATGGTCAGGAAACAGCTGACTCTCCGTGAATTTGAACACCACGTCGCAAAAGCGCTAGTCCGACGTACATTTCGGAACTCCGCGCAAGGCCGTCCAGTCCGATTTACGGCCACCAATATTTTAGCCTTTGCTAAGGATATCGATACGAAAGCTGAACTTGAAGAAGCTGAGAAATAGACATTATGCGATTTCGCGTGATGACATACAATATTCACAAGGGAGTAGGGGGGGTTGACCGCCAATATCGACTCTCTCGAATTATTGATACTCTTGCATTTTACAAACCTGACATCGCATTATTACAAGAGGTAGCTGATGGCATTCCACAATCAAAATACCAGCAGCAGATCAATATTCTCGGTGAAATATTAGGGTTCCAACACCGCGTATATCAGCCAAACGTAACCCTCCGAAAAGGAACACACGGCAATGCAATCCTTAGCCATTTTCCTCTTTCAAATATCCACCACATCAACCTGAAAATTCCCCTCAAAAAACAACGCCGGTTACTCGCTGCCACCTGTCTCATTTCGACCGGAAAAAACACATCTCCATTGATTATTTATAATTTCCATTTGGGATTAGCATCATTTGAGCGCACTATTCAAATTCGCAGGTTCCTCGCCAATACAACTTTCCAAAAAATAAAAAAGGCCTCGCCGGTCATTGCCGCAGGGGATTTTAATGATCTATGGGGCACGTTAGGAAAACGTCTCCTAGAGCCTGAAGGTTTTCAGCCTGCCTCAGGCCTATCAAAAACATTCCCCGCCTTTCGGCCAGTTCGCCCACTCGATCATATCTTTTTTCGTGGAGATCTAACTCTCCTTCGCTGTTTTCCATCCCGGACAAAATTGACAAAGCTCGCATCAGATCATCTACCTATTATTGCGGACTTCGAAATATCAATTTAACAAGATATTGGACTTAGACGCATACACCTAGAATGAAGACCACTTTGATTTTCAAACATCCTCGTAAGTGCCTTATTGGATAAATCTGTTATGAGCCAATCAGTATTCACTCAATCAGACATTCAACACTTTACATTGCATGGCCTTACAGAGGACCAGATCCAAGCACAATTTAAAATACTGAAGAATGACATTCCCCACGTGAATATCAACCGGCCATGCACCATCGGCGATGGAATCATGACACTCGACCCATCAACAATTGATAAACTTGAGACAAAATATGTCAAGACTTTATCTACTCGGCAAACAATAAAATTTGTCCCTGCGTCAGGTGCAGCAAGCCGAATGTTTCATGCTCTCATGTCCACATATAACAGAAGACGCCAATATAGCACTACTACTGACGATGCTTCACACAATCAAGACTATATCCAATCACGTGAATGCCTCAACGCCATCTCCGACTTTGCCTTTGCTGAAGATCTCACATCTATTCTACTCAAGCACGGCCTCCACTTGAACACTTTGGTTAAACACAAGCGATATAATGAAATCCTTGAATACCTCCTCATGCCAAAAGGATTGAATTATGCACATCAACCGAAAGCTCTCATTCCGTTTCATCGTTATACAGACCACTGCCGAACTCCCCTAGCAGAACACCTTGTTGAAGCCATCGAATATACGTGCAATACACGGAACATCGCATCACTGCACTTCACTGTCTCCTTAGATCATGAAAAGGCCATCTCAGCATATGTAACAGAGATGAAGTCTCGATATGCGCGGAATGGGGTAACGTTTAACATTTCCTATTCACAGCAGAAATTGTCAACCAACACTATCACCATCGATGAGAACAATCAGCCATTTCGAGACAACACCGGTGTATTGGTATTGCGACAATCCGGACACGGATCACTCATCGAAAATCTAAATAACCTGCAAGAAGATATTTGCTTTATCAAGAATATTGATAACGTCGTTCCTGACAGACTGAAATACGAGACATACCGCTACAAAAAAGCTTTAGGAGGCTTACTTGTGAGTGTCCAGGAAAAGGTTTTTTCCTTTCTAAAGCAACTAGATTCCGGACCCGTTGAGGAGCCAGTACTTATACATATGGTTAAATGGAGACAGCAAACATTTTCTCTCACCGTGCCTGATGAATTTGCGAACCAAAGCAACAGTGAACGTGTCACATTTCTCCATCACCAATTTAATCGCCCTCTTCGTATATGTGGAATGGTCAGAAAAACCAAGGAGTTCGGAGGGGGACCATTTTGGGTCCAACATAACGACAGAACACAGTCAATCCAAATCGTTGAGGATGCGCAAATCAACACAAAGTTGGCAAACCAACAAACAGTATTTAAATCATCAACACACTTTAACCCCGTTGATATAGTCTGCGGATTGCGAGACTATCACGGCAACTCATTTGATCTCAGAAAATTCGTTGATCCTCATACCAGCATCATGACTAGAAAATTTTACGAAGGAAGAACCCTGAGGATCCTAGAGCATCCAGGCCTTTGGAACGGAAGCATGGCCTATTGGAACACAATATTTGTTGAAGTCCCATCCTTAACCTTTAATCCAGTCAAAACTATACTCGACTTACTGCGCCCAGAACATCAATACCGTCCGGTCCACCTTCAAAATTAATTTCGCACACTGGATATAACTGTTCCGTTTCGGGAAGAAATGGCTATCTCATACTTAAGTATTTAGATGAGCTCCCAAACTCAGCAATCAACTTCTCGAGTACATAGATCACCAAATTTCCCATGCGTAAAGATAATGGCACTCTGGCGAAAAAAACAGCTCACCATAAAATCTTCTCCTCACATTCAATGAAAGCCATTCACGACGCAGAGAATTAGGACGCGATGGATTCCAACATTGCAACAGGGAAATTTCCAAATACAGAGGAAAGAGGAATAGTCGCTTGTCCATCAACCATGGTTGACGTCAACACTTCCCCTGTAAAAATGTTGCGATACCGTGCTTTCTGCTGGCCTGACGGAAGTCCAATCCATGTCTCCCCCCATACAGCGGGTCCAATCGGAGGATTCATCGCATCAGAAAGCAGGTGGACAATACGACACGGAACAACAACAATCACGCTCTGATCCCTGTATTCTCTAGCAAATGCACACATATAGTCACGGTTTTCTCCAATCCCATGAATTGGAATATACTCACCGTTTTGAAACAACATCGAATGAGACTTCCGAAAGTGCAAAGAAACCATCATAACGTACAGCTTAATTCTCCCATCAATACGTGTATCAAGCAGATTTCGAGTCAGTGGAATAAAATCTCGACCCGCTTCTCTCATACCTTGGCAAATCTCACCCAAAATCTT
>DCWI01000067.1 GCA_002328825.1 Nitrospiraceae bacterium UBA2166
TCGTGTATGGGGTGTGGAAACTGAGGGGGCTGCCACAATGAAAACAGCCATGGATGCCGGGGAAGTCGTCAACATCACGCCAACTTCATTATCGAAGACACTTGGTGCACCATTTGTTGCTCAGGATGCGCTGACTATTGCACAGGAACATCTAGAAGAATTGCTCATTGTCAGTGATAAACAGGCTATTGATGCACAACGTCTTATTCTTGAAAGAGCGAAGGTGCTGCCCGAATTGGCTGCATCCTGTACGTTGGCTGCTGCTCAGACTATCAAAGACAGGTTTGGCCCAGATGACCATCTGGTTTTGTTGATGTGTGGCGGAAATGACCCGGTGGAGAATCTGGTGAATTATGCACAGATGACCTGAATTATACTTTGATTCGGATTTGGTACTATTACTGAGAGACAATCTTTGGGAAATTTTTTAACTATCAAGAATTAGTGGGGGCACTCACAGGGTATGATTAAAATCAGGTTTCTCCAGATAGGTTGATTAAGAAAAAAATAACTAAATCCTGTTTACCATTTAAATTTATTGTTTATTTGAAGTGCCTTGCCTTATTTAATGCTCAGGAAGGCTTATTATTGATATAATTTAGTCGAATTTTTGCAAATATTAATAGTTATTTAAAACAACCTTACATACTATTAATGGTATTATTTTATATAGTGAACGAAGAGATATGAGTCAGAAGTGATGATCATCGATATACAAATACTGGACTGCTCCACGCCTGAAAACCGTCCTCGGTGGTGACACAAATCCAGAGTTGGTTGTCTCCTTCTGGTTTGAGTGGAATCCTTAATTGATATTCCACTTCTCGATGCGGATTATCTTCCGGAAGCCGGAATACCCGGAGTCGTCGTTCCAAACCCCCAGCTTCCATAATAATGTCTTCCACCCCGATATCTTCCAACGCCTCCTGGATAGATCCACGATTAGTTGTCAAGTCCAACTCAGCAGCTGGGCCTTCCTCGAGCCAAACATCGAATCCACCGAAGTTTCCGGTAGTGAACGTATCCCATTCCACCGTGTTATGATTGCACTGCTCCAGTCGCCGTTCGTGGTTCCATGCATTAATCTTCACAAATTGCTTTATCCTGCAACCCTTAAAAACGGCACTTCCAGTCCAGTTGCATTGCCGACCACGTCCACGGTATTCAGCCCCACTCCAGATAACCCGAATGCGATTACCCAGATTGCTAGGTGTATAAGGCCGGAAGGTATCCAGTACGTTCTCCCCGTTACGTATTTCAATACGTTCGATTGGATTGTGAGCAAGGAGGCTTAGCTTGAGTGTGGCTTCACTTGAGGGACTTTGTACGATGTCTCCCATCATGACCTCGTTTGTAGCAAAACGATTGGTATCCGGAAAAGCCTTGGGGTCGCGCTCAAAAATTGTTGATTCTTGATCAAATTGTACTTTAACATCCATGTGCATCCGACAACCCGTTGTGCCATAGTGATGCCGCCGCCTGAGGCATTCGAAAATGCCGTCACGTGTCAAATCCCTGGTGAGGAAACAAGTCAGCCCACCGTATGCTCCAAATGTCGCAGCTCCCGGATAACTGGCTCCTGGTCGGCCTTTGTGTCCATCGCTGTTGCACACCACCCCGGACCGATGCCCTAACGGGAAACCATCCGTCAGTAACCATTCAAAGGTACCCCAAGCCGAATGAATCTCCATCGCTGTTTCCAACCGGGGGTCATGAGCTTGGGCAATATCGGCATAACGCCCCCCCACGTGTGCATACACTACGCAGTCCTCGTCTTGCAAATCCTCAAAAAGCTGGGCTGCAGATGGAGAATCAGTGTCGATATCCCTTCGATCACTCAGTAGGGCATGAGAGGAACGCCGGATCTGACGGCCTTCGTTCCGGAAAAAAACATTGCGGTCACCACCCACAGCAGTATTGCCTGACCACTCGTAACCAGGAAACACAACAAAACGCCCGTCTTCATGGTACTGGTCAGTGAGTTCATTGAGGTACTTCCAGAAGGCATTGTTAACTTGGAAATCGTTTGCCTGATGCCCGGTAACATCCAAAAAGGCTTTGTTGCGGGCAAACTCAAAGTACTCCCTTGAGGTGGTAATGCCAATGGATTCACCGCTCTGACCATGCAAGTCTCCCCAATACCCTGAAAATCCACTCTCTTCAATCAATAACGGTCCGGCTTCGGCAACACAAGTCCCGGTTTCATCAAGCATTTGAATCCGCACCACTCCAGGCTCTTTCACTTTAAGTTGGTCGAGAATCAGTGATTTTCCACCAAGCGGATAGTCTATCGTATTGGGTAAACCTTCAACTGGATGAGTGCTCTTCAACGTGAACTGTCCTGAAGCTTTGTCTGTAGGGTTTCCCCAATTATCTTCAGCCTTGATCCCCAGTCGGAACACCGAACTGGGATGGCGCAAAGTGGGCAGCACAGCTTTCCACTGGTGTACTTCTCCCGGGACAATCGAAATGTGTGGTGTTTTGACCAGAGGATAATAGTGCCCCACAGCACAAACGTCCGCCAAAACCTTGAACTCAAATCCTGGTTCACAAAAGGTCTGCATCTTCATCCCTGGTGAACCTTGTGAAGTATCTCCAAAAGTGATTGTGATGATATCGCCTTCACTGAGGTACCCCCCATGTAATCGGACTGTGAGGGACTTGAACCAGGGTCGCTGATGCCCGATTCCGGAATAGTCCAGGGATAGACGAGCTTTAGTGTTCGTGTTTGCAGTTACAAAGTTATATCCCTTGGGTTCATTCATTTGGAGGAATCCCCAGTCTCCCACAACACGGAATACCACCCGGATGCTGCCTGTGTCATCAATCCCGTAACGTCCCACCGTGTACACCAGTCGAAAAGTTTGAAGACTACGAACCTCAAATGCTCCAACAGGATCCAATGAAACGTGTCCGTACAAGACTGGATCTGCCCCGGGTTGTGCTGAAGGCCACACGTCTCCAACTAATTGACTTGCTACAACTTTGCCCATTTTTTACTCCATTTAAATGTAGTCTCTAAACAGTACCTTGAAGGAGGTTAATTCCTCCGGTTCCTCCTTTAAGTCAAACTATGCCAGGCATGACTAACATACCTGTTGTACTATCAGCATTCCTTGCACAGCATGAAACTCCACATAACGGAGCCTAAAGTAGGGCTCTCAAAGACGTTGGTACGCTCCGATTCTTCGGGTTACCGGGTATAAAACCAAAGAGAGATCTTCCGAGAAAGACTCCAATTTCCGGGTTATTGAATTAAAAGTGTTCAGAATCTTTGGGTCGAAGTCGATCAGACTCGGCGCCAACACTGTGGATTTTTCGATATAGCTTAGAGCAAAAGCCTGATTTCAGACGGGCATCAGGATAAGAAGATTTCGAGTAGCACTCAATCAATCTTCTTTATTCTCCGTAGCTGGAAAATCCTGAATCTTTGTTTGGGCTTCTAGCTTGTCCAGCATGCCATTGAACCACTCGAGCTCCTCCTTGTTCATGCAGGCACAATGTGCCTCATGTCTACGACCCATAATCGGAAGGGTTTGCTGGTATAGTTTCTGCCCTTCCGGAGTTAGTTCTAGACGTTGAGTACGGCGATCGTGTTCGTCCCGCTGAGCAGAGATAAGCCCACGTAACTCCAACCGTCGTATCCCCCGGCTGATGAGGGAGGGGTTCATGCCTGAAACCCGATTCAAATCTCGAGCAATAGAAACCGGCACATGTGACAACAACCTTAAAAGCCTCCATTCCACCAAATTTAGCTGTGATTCTTTTGCGAGGATCAAGCTTGCCTGACGCATCAATGCTGAGTTCAGCCGGTTGATACGAAAGGACAAAATTTGTTCAAGTGGCAGGTTTTCATAACCAACAGAGTCATTACTCATTACAAGAGTTCCCAAATTATCCTTAAAAAGTATTATTTGATCAGTGAATTGTTGACATGTCAATAAAAATATGAGATTATAACATTTTTTGTTTCAGGAAGAAGGAAAAATCACATTGATTTGGAAAAAATGTTCATCAACCTCAATTGGAGATAATAAAATGAAAAAGATTAAAAGAATCCCATTTTTCTCAGTGTCATTAATAATGTTCTTGTTTCTTTTTAGTGTTTTTCAAGGTGGTTCCATCATGGCCATGTATCCCGAAAAGCCAGTGACTCTCGTCATCCCCTACAGGGCTGGAGGAAGTACGGAAACGATGGC
>DCWI01000082.1 GCA_002328825.1 Nitrospiraceae bacterium UBA2166
GGCAGTCCATGGCAATCTCTGTGTTCTTAAACTTGTGACGATGCTCTGCAGAGGATAAGCCCGTTGATTTGCGATGATGTACAGTTGGAATTGCAGCTTCCAGATAGCAGTGGACTTTGATGATCATTGGGGTTGTATATCTTGTGATAGAGATAGGGTAAATTGGCTGAAAGTCAGGCGTAGTGTTTGATGTATGAAAACCATAGTGACAGGAGGCGCAGGGTTTATTGGCAGTCATTTGGTGGAGAAATTGCTCGATTTTGGGTATGAAGTCCGAGTAGTCGACAATCTCTCAACTGGTCAGTTTTCCAATCTTTCCGCTGTCAGTGGAAACTCAAATTTTGAGTTTCACCAAGTCGATCTCGTTGACTTTGAATCGGTTCAAGCGGCATTCAAGGGTGTGGATATTGTGTTTCACTTGGGGGCGTTGGCAGATATTGTTCCGTCAATCCAGCATCCTCTAGCATACTTTCACGCGAACGTGCATGGTACGAGTAATGTTTTAGAGGCGGCGAGGGCAGTGAACGTTTCCCGCCTCATTTATGCGGCATCTTCTTCTTGCTATGGTATACCTGACGTTTATCCGACCTCGGAGGCTGAACCAGTTCGGGCACAATACCCCTATGCGTTAACAAAGTATCTTGGTGAAGAACTTGTGCTTCATTGGGGTAAAGTGTATGGACTCTCTGTTGCTTCTCTCAGGCTGTTTAATGTATATGGGCCACGGGCCCGTACCTCCGGCACTTATGGTGCGGTGTTCGGTGTTTTTTTGGCGCAAAAACTCGCTGGAAAGCCTTTTACTGTCATAGGGGATGGAACTCAGGTGCGCGACTTTACTTATGTCTCTGACGTGGTTAACGCATTGATTTCTGCAGCTCGTTCTGAAGAGGCGGTGGGGGGGGTGTTAAATGTTGGTTCGGGAATCCCTCATAGCATTAACCAGCTTGTGACTCTTCTTGATGGCGAAGTGACCTATATTCCGCGGAGGCCTGGCGAGCCTGATTGCACTTGGGCGAATATAGAAAAAATCAGAAACACTCTTGGGTGGAAGCCACAAGTATCCTTTGAACAGGGCGTAGCGCAAATGCTTGCCAATATCGAATACTGGAGAGAGGCGCCAGTCTGGGATCCGGAAAGTATCCGGGCCGCTTCGGTCGACTGGTTTAAATATCTTGGAAAGAAGCATGGGTGAGGGTTCATATCAAAACGGGTTTCAATTTTCTGGTGCTGATCCGTTCTGTCTTTCTAGGGTAATTATCACTCACGTGCAATATGAGTATGGGTGTCGTTGTTGTGTCGTACCTAATTGCATTCCTGAACTGTAAACTTATTTTGATGTAAATTCTGTGAATACTAAGGTCATTAAATTGGAAGCATTGCCGGAGATGCTTAAGCCATTGAAGGGTGCTGGGAATCGTATTGTGCATTGCCACGGTGTTTTTGACGTTCTCCATCTTGGGCATGTTAAGCATTTTAGGGCTGCAAAAAAACATGGTGAGGTTCTGGTTGTGACCATTACAGCGGATGAGTTTGTGAAGAAGGGGCCCCATCAACCGGTCTTCACGGCGGAACATCGTGCCGAAGCTATTGCTGCGCTAGAGATTGTAGATTATGTGGCGATCAATAAATGGGCGACTGCGATGAAAACGATAGAGCTCATTAGGCCTGATTGTTATGTGAAGGGAAAAGAGTATAGAGAGCACTGGGATGACATTACTGGGGGAATAACATTTGAAAAGGCTGCAGTTGATGATGTGGGAGGAACGATCGTTTATACCGATGAAGAGACGTTCTCTTCTTCAAAAATTATCAATAAACATCTTTCGGTTCTTTCTGACGAGGCAAAATCATTTCTCAATTCATTTACCTCACGTCACACGGAGCAGAGCATATTTGAACTTCTTGCTCGTCCTAGTGCTTTTCGCGTGGCGGTAATTGGGGAGACCATTATTGATGAATATCAGTATGGTAGGTCAATTGGAAAATCAGGCAAGGAGGCGATCATTGCACTCAAGCATGTTGAGACCGAGCTTTTTGCTGGAGGGGCCGTTGCCATTGCTAACCACGTCGCCTCTTTTGTGGGTGAGGTTACGTTGTATACAGCCTTTGGGGCGAATGACGAGTACTCAGATTTTCTCCATCGGAAGGTTTTGCCTAATGTGAAAATTGAGAGAATTCTTAAGAAAGAGAGTCCGACGATCGTCAAACGGAGATTTCTTGAAGCTCAACCAATGGTGAAGCTGTTCGAGATGTATGAGATCAATGATGATCCTCTTGATCGCGATCAGATTCAGGAATTTATGGCGTTGTGCTCTGATCTGCACAAGTTCGATATGGTCTTTGTGTCTGATTTTGGCCATGGCCTGCTTTCTAAACCACTCATCGACTTTATTACTGAGAAGGCGCGATTTCTTGCAGTGAATACCCAAACTAATGCAGGCAATACTGGATACAACACTATCGGAAAATATTCGTCGGTGGATTATGTCTGTATCGATGAACCGGAATTGCGCTTGGAGACACGGAATAGGTATGGCAGTGTGGAGGAGCTAATTGCGGTAATGACAAAAACCACCCGTTCTCGCAAGGTGATTATTACGCGAGGGCTCAATGGGTGTTTGGGATTTAGTGAGCGCGAGGGGTACGTCAAAGTACCTGCTTTTGCATCCACCGTGGTGGATCGTATGGGGGCTGGGGATGCTTTCTTGTCAATCACAGCTCCTCTTGTTGCTGCAGAAGTTCCCATGGATGTTATTGCGTTCATTGGGAATGTTGTTGGTGCTATTGCAGTTGGGATGGTAGGTAATCGCGAGCCAGTCTCAAAAATTCCACTCCAAAAAGCCATCAGTGCTTTACTAAAATAAACACACCACTTTTATCGGGACTGAATTGATATGAGGGAATTCAAGGGAACTGTTGCGATTACAGGGGGAGGCGGGTATGTCGGGAGTGCACTCGTCCCTGATCTCATCGAGGCGGGATATCGGGTGAAAGTTCTTGATCTATTTCTCTATGGGGAGGAGGTCTTTGACCAATATTCTTCTGAGGATGGCCTGTTTTGTATCAAGGGTGATGTTCGCGATCCGTCAGTTTTGGAGGCTGCTTTTTCTGACACGGACGCAGTTATCCACCTGGCCTGTATTTCGAATGATCCAAGTTTCGAGCTCAACCCGGCTTTGGGAAAGTCAATAAATTTGGATGCGTTCGACCTAATTCTCGGTGCATTGGAAAAGTCTCCGGCACGACGATTTATCTACGCGAGTTCATCGAGTGTCTATGGTTTGCGTGAAGAATCAGATGTAACGGAGCAATCTCCCACGACTCCGCTTACGGATTATTCGAGGTTCAAGCTTGAATGTGAGTATAAACTTCAAGATTGGAGTAACTCGACTGGAATTGCTTGGACAATCCTAAGGCCTGCAACAGTTTGTGGATATGCTCGACGTTTACGCCTCGATCTCACAGTTAATGTCTTGACTATGCATGCGTTAGAGAATCAAAAGATTAAGATTTTTGGTGGAAAGCAACTTAGGCCAAATATTCATATCAACGATATGAGTCGCGTGTATTGTTTGCTACTGGATGCGGACAAGGAATCTCTTTGCAGTCAGGTATTTAATGCGGGATATCAGAACGAGACGGTGGAGAATATTGCAATGAAAGTCAAAACTGTTATTGGTGATGGAAGGATTGAACTGGAATATGTTCCATCTGCCGACACGCGATCCTATCACGTGAATTCAGAGAAAATAAAGTGTCAGCTCGGGTTTGAGGCGCAATATACTATTGAGGACGCTATTCAGGGATTGACCGATGTCTATCGGCAAGGGTTGATACGAGACGGTCTTGAAAATCCACTCTATCATAATATCAAACGCATGCAGGAACTTGTATTGCAATGAACCTGAGAGTTGAGGAAAAAACTCTTCTCTATCGTCAGTGTTTGCGTATTCGCCTTGTTGAAGAGGCCATCGCCGAACGGTATGTAGATGGAGAGATGCGGTGTCCAGTCCATTTGAGTATTGGCCAAGAAGGCATCGCCGTGGCGGTGTGTAGCAATCTCGAACGAAATGATTACGTGGTAAGTAACCATAGGGGGCATGCCCACTATCTTGCAAAGGGGGGCGATTTGAAGGCGATGATCGCTGAAATCTATGGAAAGGCTACGGGCTGTGCAAAAGGCATTGGAGGATCCATGCATTTGATTGATCTTGCCGCAGGGATTCAGGGATGTACGCCAATTGTAGGTAGCTCTATTCCGCTTGGTGTAGGGGTCGCGTTTGGGGTTGCTCTCAAAGGGGAGACTCGAGTAACGGCATTGTTTTTTGGGGATGCGGCTATTGAGGAAGGGGTATTTCATGAGAGTATGAATTTCGCGTCTCTCCATAAGTTACGCGTTCTCTTTGTGTGTGAAAATAACCTCTATTCCGTGTATACCCACTTGGATAGTCGTCAGCCAAGCCGGGAACTGACTCGAATGGCTCAGGCACATAAGATGGAACACCATCACTTGGATGGAAATGACGTGGAGTCATCCTGTTTTCGATTGAGTGATATTGTGGCGTCAATGAGGCAGGAAGCACGGCCAATTTTTGTACAATTGGATACTTATCGATGGAGGGAACATTGTGGTCCGCACTACGATAACCATTTAGGGTACAGATCTGAAGAGGAGTTTCTGTCCTGGCAAGAGAGAGATCCGATTGATCGGCTGGGTCGCGAGCTGAAGCAATCGGGTATCCCTGACTCATTTTTCAGCGATCTAGAACAGGAGCTTGTAAAAGAGATTGGTGTGGCGTTTGAATTTGCTCAAAGGTCGCCTCTCCCGCATAAGGGTCAGCTTGGAAAATATGTCTACAAATAAAGAGGCGAAGCCAGAACGGATTCTCACCTTTACTGAGGCTATTCGAGAGGCGCAAGTGCTTGTGATGGAACGTGATGATCGCGTGTTTATTATTGGCGAAGGTGTGCCTGACCCGAAGGGGACGTTTGGTACGACAATTGGGCTACGAGAACGCTTTGGTCCCACTCGAGTGATGGACATGCCGGTCTCGGAGAACGGCATGACGGGAATTTTGATCGGAGCGGCGTTAGTTGGGCTGCGTCCGATCATGACCCATCAGCGAATGGATTTCATGACTTACTCTATGGAGCAATTGCTGAATAACGCTGCGAAGTGGCATTACATGTTTGGAGGGCAGCAATCAGTTCCATTAGTCGTTCGTGCTGTCGTTGGGCAGGGGTGGGGGCAGGGACCGCAACACTCACAAAATCTTCATACTCTTTATGCTCATATTCCTGGTCTCAAGGTCGTCATGCCATCGACGGCGTATCAGGCTAAAGGCCTTTTGTTAGCAGCGGTTGGCGATCCGAATCCGGTGATTTTCATTGAGCATCGCTGGCTACATGGTACCAAAGGTGCTGTTCCGGAGACCTATTACGAACTTGAGTTAGGTAGAGCAGAAGTTGTAAGTCAAGGAGACGACCTGACGATCGTGGCTCATTCTCTTATGGCTCTTGAGGCTCGGAAAGTGTTGTCTCGCCTCAAAGACAAGGGTATTGGTGTGGACCTTATCGATCTCAGAACCGTTAAGCCATTGGATCAATCAACCATTTTGACGTCCGTCAGAAAAACCCGTCGACTACTGGTTGTCGATACGGCATGGAGAACCTATGGTCTGGCGGCCGAAATTATTGCATCTGTCGTGGAGCAAGGTGTTCGACTTTTAAGTTCTCCGCAGCGTGTCACCTTGCCCGATCACCCGGTCCCTTCAAGTCATGGGTTAACGCGAAGCTATTATCCCAATAGCGCCACTATTTTTCGCAAGGCCAACTCAATGTTGGAAAATGTAATTGATAGCGATGATTTTGAACAAGATTGGGCGCATCTGGAACATGCTGATATCCCCGACAGTTCATTCACTGGTCCATTTTGAAGGTCTTGTGAAGGTTCCCTACGTCAACTTGTCCGCGCAGCACGGGCCGATCAAAGCTGAGTTGCTTGATGCCGTGAAGCAGATTTTTGAACATGGGCAGTTCGTTCTTGGCACTGAAGTCGAGCAGTTTGAGAATCAGTTTGCAAATTTATGCGGGACGCGTTTTGCGGTTGGAACGAACTCTGGAACCGATGCACTGATTCTTGCTCTTCGCGCTTTGCAGATTGGGGATGGGGATGAAGTCGTCACCGTTCCAAATTCTTTCGTCTCTACAACCAGTAGTATCATGCTTGTAGGGGCACGACCAGTTTTCGTTGATGTGCAGGGCGACTACAATATGGACCCAGCCCAACTGGAACGGGCAATTACGTCAAAGACACGTGCTATTTTGCTGGTGCACATGACGGGTCGTCCAGCCAGCATGAACGAAATCATTCACGTTGCTGAACAGCATGGTGTTCCCATCATCGAAGACTGCGCTCAGGCTGTATCAGCAGAGTATGATGGTCAGAGGGTCGGAGGGATTGGAACGATTGGCTGTTTCAGTCTTCATCCTTTGAAGACGCTCAATGCCTGCGGTGATGGTGGCGTCATTACCACCAACAATGAAAGACTTCACGAACGCGTAAGGCTTCTGGGAAATCTTGGTCTGAGGAACAGAAATGATTGTGTCGAATGGGCTGGAAACTCAAGATTGGATACACTGCAAGCAGCAATTTTGTTGGTGAAACTACGGCATCTTGAGAGCTGGACTGAACGACGTCGAGCAAATGGAGCGTACTATCAAAAAGCTTTGAGGGAAGTCGTTGGAGTGCAAGTTCCTGAGGATAGTCCTCATGAACGGGCCGTGTATCACACATTTATGATTCAGTCAGATCGACGGGATGAGTTGAAGGCTCATCTCGAATTACGGGGCGTTGGTACGGCAATTCACTATCCCACTCCGATACATCTACAGTCCGTCGCGGCCACTCTTGGTTATCGGCGTGGGTCGTTTCCTGTGGCTGAACGCCAGGCAAGTCAAATCCTGAGTTTGCCCGTGTACCCGGAGTTAACCGAGGCGGACTTGGAATCTGTCGTGATGGGCATTCGTGAATTTTATCATGCCTCGATGTAAGAGAAGGGAAGGGTATTCATGGTTCCATATTCGTATTTAGACCGGCAGTTCGTGGATCTTGAACGCTATCTTGCTGCGATTCGACAGGTCGTGGAGACTGGAGACTTTACCTTAGGCCAGCCTGTTCGAGAGTTCGAGGAACGATTTGCAAAACTCTGTGGGCTTCCTTATGCGGTTGGGGTGGGGTCTGGAACGGATGCGATCATCATGTCGTTGGAGATGCTTGGAATTGGCAAGGGAGATGAGGTGATTACTGCGCCGAATACGTTTATAGCGACTGTTGGTGCTATTGTGGCTACTGGTGCTCGCCCGGTGTTTGTAGACATTGATCAGGAATTCAATATTCGTGTCGATGCGATTGAGGCGGCCCTTACTCATCGTACAAAGGCAATCGTTCCAGTGCACTGGGGTGGAACGCCTGCTGATATGTCCGCAATTATGGATATTGCAGCGCACCATAATTTGGCTGTAGTGGAGGATGCTGCGCAAGCTATCTTGGCTAGTATCAATGAAAAACCAGTGGGGTCATGGGGGAATGCTGTGGCGTTCAGTCTTCATCCGCTCAAAAATCTTAATGTTTGGGGAGATGGTGGTGTAATTATGACGCGGTCTGCCGAGTTTGCTGAAAAATTGCGACTGCACCGAAACCATGGATTAAGCACGAGAGATGACGTCGAGGTGTTCGGACGTAATTCTCGCTTAGACTCTATTCAGGCGGCTGTTGGGAATGTGCTTATTGAGCAAACGGAAGCCATTACGCAGCAGCGAATTCTCAATGCCGGTCGATATGATGATGCCTTTGCGAAGATTTCAGACTGCATCGAGTTACCACCGCGGCGGCCACATGTAAAGCAGGTCTATCACCTTTATTTAATGATGGTCGAAAACCGAGATGAGCTTTTGCGAACACTCAATGCGAATGGCATTGAAGCAAAAGTTCATTATCCTGTCCCTCTTCATCTTCAGAGGGCAGCAGCAGGATTGGGTTATAAGGTAGGGGATTTTCCTGTTTGCGAAAGATATTGCAGCAAGGTCCTGACTCTACCAGTTCATCAACATTTGACTGAGGATGAAATTGATCATGTGATTAGTGCAGTCGTTCGCTTTTATCGGGGATGAATGGCTAGGTTGGTGTATGGTTTCTGGACACAAATATGTAGTGATAGGAAGCAATTCTTTTTCGGGAAGTGACTTTATTGATCTCCTGCTGGAAAACCCAGCTAATAAGATCATTGGAGTCAGTCGGTCTTCAGAAAAGTCCCCTGTTTTTCTCCCGTACAAAGGGACGGATGCTGAGCAATTTTGTTTTTCAAAAATTGATCTGAATCGAGATATGCCCCAGCTGCTAGATCTTCTTGATCTTGAACAGCCGGACTACGTGGTAAACTTTGCTGCATTGCTTGAGCCTGGGTATAGCTGGAAAAACCCCGAGCAGTGGTTCTATACGAACGCTGTGAGTCTCGTGAGGCTTGCCGATCATTTGAAAACAGCAAGCTACCTCAAGCGGTATGTTCATATTTCAACTCCTGAGGTTTACGGGAGTTGTCAGGGATATATAAGGGAAGATGCACCGCTTAATCCAAGTACGCCGTATGCGGTGTCGAAAGCGGCGGGGGATCTTTTCCTGTTTACTCTTGTTAAGAGTTTCAGCTTCCCAATGGTGATGATTCGTGCGACCAATGTTTATGGTGCTCACCAGCAGCTCTATCGTATTATTCCCCGTACGGTGGTGTATCTCAAACTTGGTCAAAAAATCGAACTCCATGGGGGAGGAGAGGCAATCAAGTCGTATATTCATATTCGAGATGTTTCCCGTGGGGAGTTGTTAGCGTTGCACGAAGGGAAGAATGGGGCAATTTATCATCTTTCTCCCAATGAAAGTATTAGTATCCGAGAGCTTGTGCGAATGATTTGTAAGCGTATGAATTATGTTTTTCAGGATGTAACAACTGACGTGGCGGAGCGAGTGGGTCAGGACGCTGCGTATACGATTGATTCTAGTCGTGCGCGGCAAGAGCTTGGCTGGGGTCCTCAGATCAGTCTACAGCATGGAATTGATGAGGTTATCAAGTGGGTGGAGCAGCATTGGGATGATATCCAGCATCGGCCCCTCGAATATGAGCATTGGTTTTAATGGGTCAATCGAATCGTAGGCAGTGTAGTGTTCGTGTTGTCGTGCTTGGACACAGCGGATTTCTTGGAGAACAGATTCTCTTGCGTCTGAGGGAAGCTGGTGTTAATGCGGAAGGGGTTTCATCGGCGCAGTGTGATCTTTTGGATAGAGAGCAAGTTGAAGAATATTTTTCTGGAGTGACGAGTCGTTTTCAGGTTGTGTTTTGTTCTGCGCGAACACGGCAGAAAAGTCAGTCTTTTGATTCCATGACTCAAAATATTAAGATGGTTCAGAACTTTCTTCATGCTGTTCCGCGGCAACAACTTGATGCGGTGGTGTACCTCAGTTCAGTTGATGTATATGGGGCTCACCCAAAGGTTCCTATATCAGAGAATACTACACCTCGACCTCATAATTCGTACGCGATAGGGAAACTCTGTGGGGAATACCTATTGTCTCTTCCAGCACTGGAAGATTGTCCGGCTGCAATTTTGCGTTTGCCGGGAGTGTATGGGGCTGGAGATCAGGCACTTAGTGTCGTGGGGCGGTTGTTCCGGCAAATGTCTCGGGATGGGAGGGTAAAAATTGTCGGCGATGGGCGCGTCCGTCGTGATTTCTTGGAGGTGAGTAATCTTTGTTCGGTTGTGCGTCGGGTTCTTGAGAAGCCGTTCACCGGAACTCTCAACATTGTCACTGGGCAGAGCGTCTCAGTTCTTGAGTTGGTCCACATGCTTTCTGCTGCTGCAAGGCTGTCGCCGGCCATCGAGTTTGTCGATGCCGATTCTCAGCAGGTTGGTGATCTGGTCTTTGATGCTACCAAGATGCGCAGCCGGTTTCCTGATCTGCAGCTGATACCGTTGCAACACGGAATTGCAAAATATATTTCGACGTCGACTCTTATGGAGGACATGGACCGTCATGGCTGAAATTAATTTAATGGATTGCTATCCTCGGTCCACGCGACCCATTGAGGAACGCATGGCAAAAACCACCGATAACGATCGGGCGATTGCGAGGCAATTTGGAAAGGAATTTTTTGATGGGGATCGTCTCCATGGATATGGTGGTTATTCCTATCATCCTCGATTCTGGGAGGCGACCGTTCGGCGATTTCGAGACTATTACCGGCTCCATGACAATGCCCATGTGCTTGATGTTGGATGTGGAAAGGGCTTCATGTTGCATGATTTTAAAGCGTTGATGCCAGATCTCACAGTCGCCGGGATCGATATTTCTGAATATGCGATTGAATATGCTATTGATGATATGCGTTCGTTTGTTAGTGTGGGAAACGCGAAGGAATTGCCGTATGAGGACAAGTCATTTGATTTGGTGATTTCGATCAACACTGTACACAATTTACCGTTAGAGGAATGTAAGCAAGCGATACGAGAAATCCAGCGCGTGAGCAAAGCTCACGCGTTCATCGTTGTTGACGCGTGGCGTAGTGACGACGAACGTCGACGCATGCTTATGTGGAATTTGACTGCTCTAACTTATATGCATGTTGACGAATGGGAGAAGCTTTTTGCTGAGGTTGGTTATACGGGAGACTCCTACTGGTTTATTGCCGAATGATCTGTGTAGGTCTTGGATGAAGGCAGCAGTGTTACGAAAAATTGGATACCCGTTGAGTATCGAAGAGGTGGCTTTGCCATGTCTGGAGTCAGGGCAGGTTCTTGTCAGGATGCAGTTAGCGGGCGTCTGTCATACGCAAAAACTTGAGGTTTCGGGGAGCCGAGGCCCTGATCGGTTTCTTCCTCATCTCCTAGGGCATGAGGGGGTGGGCGTGGTTGATGATATCGGTCCCGGCGTAACGAAAGCCGTTGTTGGCGATCAAGTCGTCCTTTCTTGGATTCGGGGAAAAGGCATGGCGATTGCACCGGTCCAATACACGTCAAGTCAGGGTGCGGTGAATGCAGGACCTATCGCCACGTTCTGTGAAAAAGCGGTGGTATCTGAACAATGTGTCACTCGTGTCCATCCTGTTGTTCCGCCTGAAGATGCTGTTCTTGCTGGATGCGCGATTCCGACGGGCGCTGGAACAGTGTGGAATGCTATGCCTGGGGGCTCACAGAACACGGTGGGCATTATCGGGGCGGGTGGTGTAGGGCTTTCCGCGGTTTGTGGGGCTATATATGCTGGGTGGGGTCGAATTATCGTTATAGACCTTCACGATTCAAGATTAACGAGGGCATTGGCGTTGGGTGCGGGTCACATTATCAATGCTGGAACTGAGGATGTTGAAGAAACCGTGCTCAGAATCACCCAGGGTGTAGGGTGTGATTTGGTAGTGGAGTGTGCTGGGGCAGTCGAGGCCATGGAAGTGGCAGTTCGCATCGCGAAGCCAAAGGGTGGCAAAGTTGTTATCGCGGGCAATGTTGAAGTTGGAACAAAATTCAGTCTTGATCCTTTCGATTTGATTAAAGGGCGATGGGTTGGTGGAAGTTGGGGGGGGGGTATTACTCCAGAGGAAGATATTCCACAAATTGTCAGATTGGTTGAAACAGGGAAACTAAATGGTCATTTACTCCTTGGACGTCGATATCCTCTTGATGCTGTCAATGAGGCTATTGCTTCGCTGTCGGGTGAAGATCCTGGGCGTCCAGTGATCGCATTTGCGTGAGACCAGTAAGAGTAAGGCATGTTCGTCAGAGCGACGCAATATACGACTCAAAAGGTGGCGTTGTAGCACACGAATCTGGAGGTTATGTCTTGTGGTTTTCTGGATGAGAGTAAGGCTCTCGCAGCGTTTTCGGATATGGATATTGTTTTTCTTGCAGCCGTCAGAGTACGCGGTGCCAAGGAGGCATACACGATTAAGGATCTCGTGTCCGTGGCCTTGGACGTCCTGCATCTTGCCGTATCGATGACGTATGATCCTGAGAAACCGGCGACAATCCCTTATCGAGTATTCGATCCAGCAAAAGCCAAAGAACTGATGGGTTGGGAAGCACGTGTGAGTCTTCAAGATGGTCTGATGCAGACGATTGATTGGTATCAGAAACACATTGGACGATGTCAGATATGAAACGGCGGAAGCTCTTAGTCTGCGGCGGAACAGGATTTATTGGTCGAAATCTATGTGAGTATTTTGCTAAAGATGCGGCCTATGACGTCTACTCTACTTGTAGGCAGAACCTAGCAGATGTGCCTCATAAGACTCCGTTGGTTGAATATCTTCGAGCTGAGCTGACAAATCGAGATGATGTATATCGTGTGGTTCAGGGTATGGATGTTGTTGTTCAGAGCGCAGCAACAACCTCAGGCGCCAAAGATATTGTTAACAGTCCATATATCCATGTCACCGATAATGCAATCATGAATGCGCTTCTGTTTCGCGCCAGCCATGAGGCAGGAGTTGGGCATGTGGTCTTTCTGAGTTGCACAGTGATGTACCAAGAGCAGCAAGAACCGGTGAAAGAAGAAGATTTTCGTGGAGAGCTACACGAGAAATATTTTGCCAGCGGATGGACCAAGGTATATCACGAAAAAATGTGTGAGTTTTATTCTCAAATAGGCTCAACGAAATACACCGTGCTTCGCCATTCAAATATTTATGGACCACACGATAAATTTGATCTGGAACGATCACATGTATTTGGTGCCACGATGACCAAGGTACTGACTGCAGCAGACGGGAAAATCATGATTTGGGGTGACGGGACTGATGAGCGTGATTTTCTCTATGTTGATGACCTCGTCAACTTCATTCGTCTGGCCTTAGAAAAGCAAAGCGTGGCATTTGAACTTCTCAATCTGGGGTTAGGAAAATCAGTCTCGGTTCGAGAGCTCGTCCACAAGATGATCCAGTTTTCAGAAATGGATTTAAAAGTCGAATTCGATTTAACAAAGCCTAGCATAGGGTTCAAGCTTAATTTGAATATCGATAAAGCGAAATCGAGGTATGGCTGGACGCCGAATACCTCGCTCGACGGGGGGATTCAAAAAACGTTACGTTGGTATCGTGAGAACCTGCTCGGAGAATCAATCCCAACATAAGGGTTTTCATGGTGAAAACGTGAGAAGAATCCTGTTAAATGACATCACGCTTCGTGATATCCTAGCGTTGTGTAGTGCATAGCGTGACCTGCGATCCTTTCTTCCGGGACATGGGAACGATGAGTATAAAGTGTTGTTACCAGCACTACTACGCTCTTCCTCATAATACCACGCCAATTTTTACCGATATCCCGATCGATTACGAGTTGTTCTGTCAATGGGTGAGTGCTTCGCGTAACATGGGAGGCGGGTAGTACTTAGGGTGCGATATGTTGCCTGTTGGACGCTGGAGACCGTTGGTTTTCAGATCACTCTTTACTTTTCTGTAACAGAATGATGCTTGCTCTGCTATGCAGTTGAAATGTTCATGCTGTACTTTCGTGAGCGTTGAGAGAAGGAATATCTAGTGATGTTGGGCAACGGTGAACGACAACAGGTCAACGTTGGTTTGGTTCAGATTAATAATAGTTTTTCCAACCAGAACTATTTGCCGTTATCGGTTGGAATGCTTCAAGCGTACGTGCAAAAACACAGCAGCCACCCAGAACATTATCAGTTTCTCTTGCCTCTCTATAGCAGAATTTCAGTAGAGGAAGCGGTTCACAGTCTTCTTGCAGCGGACGTTGTGTTCTTTAGTATGTATGTGTGGAATGCGAAGATTTCGCTTGAAATCGCGCAGCGATTGAAACGCCGACAGCCAAATGTTCTGATTGTGTTTGGTGGGCCACATGTGCCGGAGAAGGACCAGCGATTTCTACAGAAACATTCTTTCATAGATCTTGCCTGTCATGGTGAAGGGGAGCAAGTGGCACTCGCGCTCTTAGATCACTACGAGTCTAGGGATTGGTCTGACGTCCCTTCAGTGAGCTTTGTGGATGGAAATGGGTGTGTTGTTACGAACCCAAAAGCTGGGCGAGTGAAGGCGTTAGACCAGTTCCCGTCTCCTTATCTCGCGGGGGTGTTTGCTCCGCTCATGGAAGCGAACCCTTCTGAACATTGGATTGGATTGTGGGAAACAAATCGAGGATGTCCTTTTGCCTGCACATTTTGTGATTGGGGATCGGCTATTGCGAGCAAGGTGTACTCGTTTGACGTTGAACGACTCCATAAAGAGTTAGAGTGGTTCGCTGATCATAAAATCGAATTTATCTTCTGCTGCGATGCCAACTTTGGAATTTTGAAGAGAGATGTGGGTCTTGCTAACTATGCCGCAAAGACAAAGAAGCAATATGGGTACCCCAAAGCGCTCTCGGTCCAGGCGACGAAAAATGCAACGGAGCGTGCATATCTTACGCAGAAAATCCTCGCCGATAGCGGATTGAATAAGGGAGTTGATATTGCCCTGCAGTCGATGGATTCGAATACACTGAAGAGCATTAAGCGCGGGAATATTTCAACGGAAACGTATCAAGAACTCCAGCGGCGGTTTACAAGAGATAATGTTGAAACTTTTACAGATTTGATTCTTGGGCTTCCAGGGGAAACCTACGAGTCCTTTACCAGCGCGGTATCGACGATTGTTGAGAATGGGCAACACAACCGTATTCAATTCAATAATCTCTCCATTCTTCCCAATGCAGAGATGGGGGACCCTGAATATCAAAAGACATATGGAATGATCATTGTTGAGACGAAATTGATTAACATCCACGGATCTCTTGAGGAATCTGAGGATGAATGCTGTGAAACTCAATTTCTTGTTGTTGGCACCAACTCTATGCCAAAGAATGATTGGGTGAGAACCCGAGTATTTTCATGGATGGCAGCCCTTCTCTACTTTAACAAGATATTGCAAATCCCCTTTGTCCTCATACAAAAAATCTGTTCTGTGAGTTGTCGAGATCTCATCGAAATGTTCGTAGGGAGAAAGTTCAATGAGTTTCCTGTTCTCGCCTCGGTTCAGCAGTTTTTCATGGATAAATCGCGAGATATACAAAATGGAGGGGCGGAGTTTTGTCTCTCTGAAGCTTGGCTTAATATTTATTGGCCGGCGGATGAATATATCCTGATCAAGTTGTGTGTGGAAAACAACCTGCAGCAATTTTACGACGAAGCGGAAGCAGCGTTGGAGCAGTATCTTAAAGAGTATTCCCTGTCTCTCCCAGCAGGTCTTCTTCATGAAACCATCAAACTTAATAGGAGCTCGATGAAATTTCCTTTCCAAACGGATGATCTCTCTCTCGAACTGTCTCACAACGTGTGGGAATACTATCAGTCGGTACTACGTGGCACGCAGATTTCTCTGGAGAACCGACCAACGACCTATCACATTGACCGCACGAGTCAGATCTGGACTTCTTGGGATGACTGGTGTCGGGAGGTGATCTGGTATGGAAACAAAAAAGGAGCCTATCTTTACGGCAATAATGCTGTCGAGGCTCAGCTGTCCGGGCATTACTGAAAAGGGAAGCAGCAACGTCCATAATCGTTGGTTTGACCATCTCTCTTTCGATGTACATACGATCATGAACTATAGAACGCTTGGTTGCACTGGGCTCAGGGTGTCTGAGATTGGATTTGGTGCTTGGGGTATTGGTGGGGCAAATCAGGGAGCGATATCGTATGGGCCGACAGATGATACGGAGAGCCGAGAGGCGTTGCAGCGTGCGTTTGATTTGGGTATCACGTTCTATGATACCGCTGACTTATATGGACATGGCCACAGTGAACGATTGATAGGTGAGACGTTCAAGGAGATTCGCAACCGGGTGGTCATTGCGTCAAAAGGCGGACTTCTCGACCAAAAGGGCCATCAGGATTTTTCTCCTGCGCATATCGAGATGTCCGTTGATGGGAGTTTGAAAAGACTCCAGTCGGACTATATTGATGTGTACCAGTTACACGATCCATCGTTAGCGTCTCTGGGTAATGCTGAGGAGATCGTTGATACTCTTCAATCGCTTGAGAGAGCAGGAAAGATTCGGTCATGGGGAATTTCAGTGCGATGCCCCGATGATGGATTGCTCGCCATAGAACACTTTGGCGCAAATGTTCTACAGGTTAATTTTAATATGGCTGATCAACGAATGCTGTTGAATGGACTTATGGATTTGTGTGAGACGAAGGGGGTTGGATTGATATGTCGAACACCACTCTGCTTTGGGTTTTTGACCGGAATGTATACGGCTGAAACAGAATTTGGTGTGTATGATCATCGTAGTCGCTGGTCCTCTGAGCAACTCGACCTCTGGTCCTCCGCTAACAAGACGTTTTCCACAATACGACGAACAGAGGATCAAACTGACGCTCAACTGGCATTGAGGTATTGTTTATCTTACCCTGCCGTTTCAACGGCTATTCCTGGAATGTTGCATAAACAACATGTCGAGGAAAACGTTGACGCAAGCTGCCTTGGGGCACTTGCAGAGGAGAAACGAATGAAAATAGAGGCAGTTTATAGTGCCCATCAATTTTATGTGGGAGAAAAGGCGGTTCTTAAGCCGTGAGTATGCTTCCTACAACCAAGCTGACTGTTTTTCCAATCGGTCTTTATGAACTGGGGCCTCATTGCTTCCCTTGTGATGAGTAAATGCTTGGGACTGGGATGGAAACGAAACGTGTAACAGGCTTCAAACGCATCCTCATCACGGGGGTTAGCGGATCGGGTGGTAGCTACTTGGCTGAGTACGTTGTTCAGAATCACCCATCGGTTGAAATTCATGGAATTTCTCGTTGGCATAGTACTACCGCTTCCAGCAATCTGGCAGGAATTGCTTCAAGCGTGGTTACGCATGAATGTGATATGAACGACTTTAGTTCGTTGTTTGCCGTGCTTTCTGCCGTGAGGCCCGATGCCATCTTTCATCTCGCTTCGCATGCGAATGTGAAAGCGTCGTTTACCACCCCGCTAGCAGTTCTCAACAACAATATCATGAGTACAGCAAATTTGTTTGAGGCGATTAGGCTCGTGGGGATTAATCCTATTATTCAACTCTGCAGTACGTCTGAGGTCTACGGCCAGGTTGATCCGAAAGATGTTCCCATTGCCGAGGAGGTCGCGCTTCGGCCGTCCAGCCCGTACGCGGTGTCGAAAGTAGCTCAAGATTTGTTGGGATGGACGTATTTCCGTAGTTATCAGATGCATATCATTCGGACACGTATGTTTGCGTACTTTAATCCACGGCGTACGGATTTGTTTGCGACCTCGTTTGCACGGCAGGTAGCTCGGATTGAGCACGGGCTTCAGCGCGAGCTCCTTCATGGCAACCTTGATTCAATTCGAACTCTGATTGATGTTCGAGACGCCATGGAAGCGTATTGGGAGGCTATAGTACATTGTCAGCCAGGGGAGGCCTATAACATCGGTGGTGCGACATCAATGAGTGTTGGCGAGTTTCTTGAGCTATTGAAAACGGAGAGTCGGGTGTCGATCCAGACTCGACAGGATCCGAAGCTTCTTCGCCCTGCTGACGTGACGCTTCAGATACCAAAGGTGGAAAAATTTTTGACTGCAACGGGTTGGAAACCAAAGTATACGATTGAAGAGAGTGTGCGGCATCTCATGGCGTTCTGGAGAGCAAAAGTTGCCAAGGAAGTGGCGACTCGTGCGCACGAATCGGAATGTTCCATTGGGTAGAGATCATATGAGTGTTGGATTGGCCGTATGATTATTACGCGGACTCCATTTAGGATATCGTTCTTCGGTGGAGGAACAGATTATCCGGCTTGGTATTCACAAAATGAAGGCTTAGTCATTGCCTCAACGTTTGCCCAGTATTGTTATATTTCTTGCCGGCGTCTAGAGCCATTTTTCGATTATAAGACGAGAGTTGTGTATTCCAATATAGAATCTGTTGATGAGCATGCGAAGATAGAACATCCAGCGGTGCGTGGGTGTTTGGAGTATCTTAGGGTCGAGGATGGGCTGGAGATTCATCATGATGCTGATATTCCAGCACGATCGGGGATAGGGTCGAGCTCAAGCTTCACCGTTGGGTTGCTTCTTGCCCTCCATGGATTGCGCCATGAAATGCCTATTAAGCAAAAACTTGCAGAGGAGGCGATCTATGTCGAACAATCCATTCTCCAAGAAAGCGTTGGTATCCAAGATCAGATTTTGTCGGCGAATGGCGGGTTTCGTATCATTGAGATGGGGCCGGAAATTGGGGGCCAGGGTTATCGGGTTTCCCCCCTTATCTTGCCACCAGATTTTATTGAGAATTTGCGTCAGCATGTACTCCTTGGGTTCACGGGGGTGACGCGAGTTGCTTCTGATATTGCGAGGGAGCAAATTGCGAAAATGGAAAAAGGTGAAACTCGAGTGAGTGAACTTCTCTCAATCACAAAGGAAGCGCTTTGTCTTTTTCGCAATCATGCAAATATCGATTGTCTTGGAGAGTTGCTCCATCAAACGTGGCTTCTCAAGCGGGCGCTGGCCCATGGCATTACAACCCCAGAAATTGATGCGCTGTATGAGGCCGGCCGGGCGGCTGGCGCGTATGGGGGTAAAATCATGGGTGCGGGAGGTGGAGGATTCATCATGTTTCTGGCGCCACCTGAACGCCATGCTCGTATCAAGGAGGTACTCTCGAATATTCGCGTCTGGGTACCATTCCACTTTGAAACACATGGAGCGCAAGTCATTTTTCACAATGACGAGTATTAAGCTCTGGCCGATGATATTAATTTAACCTTTGATTTGTTTAGGGATAATAGAAAAAAGTATTACAAAGAGTTGAGTAATGAATGGCTAAAGATTATCACTAGATCGGATTATTTGGCCTGAGTGAAACCAGAATCCGGGGTTTACCTGTTTCTCTGTATTAGAAAACTGAATATTGATGACAGGGTGTTTTGGTCGAGACTGTTGAACGAATACGCGACTGCTGTGGCTCCGGGAGCGAGTTTTTGGCGTGCTGGGTTTGTTCGATCGGTGAGCTGTGGCGAGACGAATGACGTAAAAAAAAGACTGCGACAAGAGGTGATGCTTTGCAGCGGAAAATACGTGTTCGTAGTAGGGGACGCTCGGCCTGTGATCTGGCTATCATTCGAAAGTTTTTGAGTAAGGCATGATCGAAATTTTTTCATACGTTGCCATGACCTTCTGTGGCTCTGTGCTGCTTCATCGGGGGCTTCTTTCTATCAGGGGTTGCTTTCGGATACCCGAGCAGTCAAAACTGATTCTGGGTGTGCCGTTTATCGGTGGGATTGGGTTTCTTTGGTACTTGCTTGAACTCCACTTTACGGAAGTTTTCTATGCATGGCCACTGACTATAAGGGTGGGTGCTATCGCATTGTATTTGGCTGGGATAGTCGTTTATGTTGAATTGCGGGCTTTGTTGTCTAGAGGATATTCGCTGCGTATTGTGATTGATCTTTTGGAGTGTAATGGGCATTTAGATATTCAACAACTGAAGGGCAATTATGGGGGTGGGTTGAGTCTGTCTGGTTTGCTGGTGAAGCGACTCAAGACGCTTTCGGATCTCGGCCTTTTACGCTTTGATGGGAGGAAGGTCGGTCCACTTACTCTAGCCGGGAAAGCTTGTGCGGCGTTTGCCGTTTTTGCACGAAATCTTCTTCGATTGGAAAGGGTTGGGTAGCTTTCGGGTTGATCTGCTCTGTTCTGTTGTCAGTTGGGATTGGCGCGGCGACTTTTATAGGGTTGCACGTCTTATGGTGGCGGCGCACGGCCTCAAATAATCCACGGATTGGACTCCTGTGTCTTTTGGCGATAGTTGGGGTTGCTTGTTCCCTTATCGTCGGTCTTTTCTTCTACGAACTCGCGGAGGAAGCGTTGTGGGCGCTTTTGTGGATCGATGCCTTTTTCGTCGTTCTTTACCTCTTTCTCTATGCAGGAATTGTTCGCTCGGTTTCTCTGACGCTCTTGGCGCATCTGCGTCAGGATGATCATCGATCAATTGACCTGCAGTCTATCATTGATGAATATTCTGCCTCGGCGCGTTTTGAAGATAGAATTCAACTCATGAGTGAAAGTGGTTTTATTCAAGTCTCGAAGGAGTTTGTTAGTCTTACAAAAACAGGCCGATTGCTCGCGAAAAGCGCAAAGGGTTTGAGTCGACTTTTAGGAACAGATTTAGAGGGATAGAGCCTAGGTGAAGCAGAAATGATTGCATCTGTTAGCTTTTTCGTTCCTTGCTTGAACGAAGAGGGGAATGTTGGCCGAAGCATCGACACGATCGTTGAGGTGATGAGCCAGGTAAGGAATCCCTATGAGATTCTGATCGTTGATGACGCTTCAAGTGATGGGACGGTTGATGAAGTTTTGCACAGCTGTAAGAGGTATCCAGGGACGCGGATCGAAATCATTCGCAATCGATTTTGTCGTGGGCTTGGGCGGAATTACTTTATCGCAGCTCACCGGGCCACGAATGAATATTTTATGCTCGTCAATGGGGATGCTGCTGAGCCGATGGAATCAATACGAGCAATTCTGGAACATGCGGGAGAAGCTGATGCGATTGTTCCTTATTTCGGAATCAATGAAACACGAACGCTCCCTCGAAAAATCTTGAGCGCGACATTCACGTACTGTGTCAATCTGCTTAGTGGCCACCGCCTTAAATACTACAATGGGCCTGTACTGCATAAAACTGAAAATGTTTGGATGTGGTTTTCAGAAACTGCAGGGTTTGGCTACCAGGCAGAACTGCTTTGTCGGCTGCTCGATGAAGGCATTTCTGTTCGAGAGGTGAAAATTTCGAACAGTGATCGCGAAAGTGGTTTCTCTAAAGCTTTCACCATCAGGAACCTTCTTTCTGTAGTTAATACCTTGTTTCATATCTTCTTGAGACGCCTTGAAGGGGTAGCATTTCGTTATCTGAAATCGTCATAGGAGTAACTATTTAATTTCCAATGGATTGATGTAAGGGGATTTGATCTTATGATAAAGACTCTTTTTCTAGTGGCAATGGCGATAGGCCTGAGTGTGATTGGTCAGTTGTGTTTGAAGGTAGGGATGACGCAGGTTGGGCGTGTAGGCATGGAACAGCTCATGGTGCCTATGGATGTGATTTACAAAGTCGTAACGACACCACTTATTGCGCTAGCTGTGCTGGTGTATATCCTTGATTTCGGCATTTGGTTGATTGTGCTCTCCAGAGCCAATTTAAGTTTCGTTTATCCACTTCTGTCGGCCACATACATATTGGTGCCTTTGGCGGCCTACTTTCTCTTGTCAGAGTCAATTAATTTACAGCAGTGGGCAGGAATATTTGTTATCGCAGTTGGAGTCTTGCTGGTCGCGGGATCGCGGGTGAATGGGTGATCAAGAAAATCGAACCAAGCGGAGATGTCCAGTTGTTTGATCGCGATGCACGGAACCTTGGTTTGCAGTGGGAGACGGTGATGGCGTGGACGGAAACGAAGAAAACCCGTTCTCTTGTGGCACGTCCGGTATCAATTGAAGAATGTCGGTCAATCTTAGAATTTGCTTGTCAACATCGACGCACAATTTGCCCGCGTGGAACGGGACATAGTTATGCGGATGTTATTCTCAATGACGGGGGCATTGTTCTTGATACTAGTAAAATGAATCGCGTGATCAATTGGGATAGAGAGAGTGGGAAATTGGTGGTCGAGCCTGGAGTGACATTTGCCAAGATTTTGCGCCAAGTGTTACCTGAGCGGTGGGTTTTGGGTGCGTGTGTAGGAGGGATGGGTGTCACGGTTGGAGGGGCCGTTTCGAACAATGTTCACGGGAAAGACTCGTGGAAAGTTGGTAATTTTGGAGACCAAGTGGTTTCAGTGAAATTATTGATCGCGTGTGGCAAGGTCATTGAAGTTGACAGAACACGAGATAGAGAGCTGTTTCGAGCGGTAGTTGCAGGGATGGGATTGCTTGGTATCCTCGTAGAAATTACTTTGCAGCTACGCCGGATACCCTCTGCGTTCGTGGAGGTTACGAGCATTCCAGTGAGAAATCTTGATGAGTCACTTGAAATATTGGAGAGAATGAAAGAGTCCTCAGACTATGTTATTGCGTGGGTAGACGCATTTGCGAAGGGTGAAAAATTAGGGCGAGGGACTGTTGAAGCGGCAAGGTGGTTGGAAGGAGGCAGGGATGTTGATCCTCTGGATCTTGAACGCTCGTTGATCATGCCAGGGCGTATATTTGGTCTGTTTCCGGCGACGCTCACTTGGTCTGTCGCGCGTCCTTTTTTCCATCCAGGCATGGTAAAGATGGCAAATGCGGTGAAGTACACCCGAGAATACTGGGGTGGGCGAAGATCGACAAAGTTGTTGTTTACGGATTTCAATTTTATGCTGAACAAGATTCCTGGATGGAAGCAACTGTACCGACCTTACGGATATGTAGAGCTCCAACCAATGCTTCCTCGCGAGAATGGTCAGGGATCACTTGCCGAGATTATAAATATTTGTCACGAGGAGGGGGCTCAATCGCTTTTGTGTGCGGTGAAGCCTCACAAATCAGATGATTATTTTCTTTCGTATGAGGGTGACGGATATAGCATTGGGATTGATATTGCGTTACGTGGGCGAAGTGGCAGTTCTGTGCAGAAATGGGCCAAAAATTTATACACGTATGTTGCTGATTGTGGGGGAAAGGCGTTTCTTGCTAAGGATGAGGTTTTACCTAGAGATATTTTTGATCGTATGTACCCAAGGTGCCAGGAGTTTTTGCAAGTGAAGCAAAAGGTTGACCCGCAGAACATCTTTGTGTCTGATCTGCATAGACGTTTGATTGCTTGAATAGCGCTTGGCACTCTTAAACCGGTAGCTCTGTATCCTTCCTGATATATGGTTGATATACATACTTTTTTTGACTCTAATGCTTTTACTCCAAATGGGGTTGTTGCTTTGGCACGCCAACATGGTGTCACCCATGTAATTTTTTCGCCACCGGCTGTTGTTGGAGCAACACGGAAATCAGCGATTTTGTATTGGTTTCAGCGTGTGATGTTGCGATCGAACGTATTGTCCCCACTGGCGAGCTTGGCTGCTTCCACCTTCTATGACAAGTCAGGTGTTCTTCGAAAGACATGGCGTGTTGGGATCGATGGTGATGAGAGCTATCATTCTGTTGAGATTCCGGACAATCATGGTCTTGCTCAAGCATTGGAAACTGTTGGAGTGGGTGTTTTCCGTTGGTATTGGATAAACCCATTGAAATCGTCTTTGGAACGAGACAGTTTGGTATTAAAGGATCCAAAAGTCGTTGGCATCAAAATTCATCCGTATTGGCATCGGTTTGGCGCAGAATACGTGGAGCAGGTATTGAATGTGGCTCAAGTAAGCTCATTGCCAGTTTATATGCATATGGGGTATCGAGGACTCAGCCAGATTGTCGAGGTACTCACGGCTTATCCAAAGGTGTCTGTGCTCTTAGCGTG
>DCWI01000124.1 GCA_002328825.1 Nitrospiraceae bacterium UBA2166
ACTTCCAGTTACTCCAGAAGGTGAACCTCTTCCACTTCCAGTTACTCCAGAAGGTGAGCCTCTTCCACTTCCAGTTACTCCAGAAGGTGAGCCTCTTCCACTTCCAGTTACTCCGGAAGGCGAACCGCTTCCATTCTCAGTTGATTCGTCTCCATGTGGATTCTTAGGAATTGGATGTCCTGATGATGGTAGTGATGGAACTCCTCTACCATCTCCGGATGCTGTTCTTCCTCCCCCTTCCCCTTGAAAATATGAAATGGAGGAGTTCCATTCTAGAACAAACAATTTTTCGTACCGAGAGGAGTTCAAGCCCATGAGTTTCGAAGCTCCTCTGCCTATGGTCTTTGTATCTGTCTAGAAGATTTACGCAGCTAACAGCACGACCAAGGGAAACTTCCTTATGGAAGGTTCCCTTGCGTCTTTTCGTTGTACCCCACGTCCAACTGACACAATCGCTGCCAAAAATCCATAATGAGCATGGTTTTGCCTATTCCCCACACACACAATGCATTCCTTCAATAGATAGTACTCTAAGCTTTCCTCACTCAAGCTTAGGAACAATCATATAACAGCCCTAGCACCATGAGAAAGGCAACTTATAGCCTAGTCTCCTATGTACTAGGCATTGAAACCTGAGTATTTGCCCATTTGATTTTTTAGTGCAGGTGTGCTCTGAATTGTCAGGTAGATTGAGCTTTGTTAGGCTAAGGTGCGTTGCGAAGGAGAGGTGAAAGACCGTGATCAAAGCACTTAAAGGAGTCAAAGATATCCTGCCGAATGATGTGATGGTGTGGCAGAAAATTGAGGCCGTTGCTCGTGATGTATTTTATCAATATGGCTATCAGGAGATCAGAGTTCCGATCTTTGAACAAACAGAACTATTTGCTCGAAGCATTGGAACTGATACGGATATCGTTGGAAAGGAAATGTATACGTTTCCTGATCGCAATGGCACTTTGTTAACTCTCCGTCCTGAAGGAACGGCCAGCGTGGTTCGAGCATACATCGAACATTCACTCCATCAACATGCCAGAAGGTGGAAATTGTTCTACTTCGGTCCAATGTTCAGACATGAGCGCCCTCAAGCCGGAAGACTTCGGCAATTTCATCAGGCTGGCGTCGAGGTATTCGGATATTCAGAACCACATGCCGACGTTGAAGTCATTGCACTACTTCATCGCTATCTGACGCAGCTTGGAGTCTCCGCACTTAGGACAGATGTGAACAGTTTGGGCGATGGAGCCTGTCGCCCTGCGTACCTAGATGAGCTGAAAAAGTTTTTAGAAGAAGCCTCAGACCTCTTGTGCGAAAACTGCACACGACGTGCTCAAACAAACCCTTTGCGTGTGTTAGATTGCAAAGTTGAAAGCTGCAAAGCCGTTCTGGCTGATGCGCCAATCATGCTTGATCACTTATGTGAAAATTGTCTGACCCATTTTGATGCAGTGAAAGAAGGATTGGAGCGGCTCAAAATTCCGTACGCGATTAACACAAGACTAGTGCGAGGACTAGACTACTACAACCGAACGGCATTCGAAGTGGTCAGTGCAAACCTTGGGGCGCAAGACTCGATTGCGGCGGGCGGGCGCTATGATAGCCTAGTAAAATCGCTTGGTGGCCCTGCGACACCAGGGATAGGCTTTGCCATCGGACTAGAACGATTGGTCTTATTGGTCAAGGAAAAGATAAACCACACTTCAGAGCTAGACATCTTTATTATTGCACTCGGAGAAACTGCGTTAAAGGCAATGCTGCCTATATTAGATCGCCTACGCACTCAAGGTATTGCGGCTGATATGGATTATGCTGGAAACAGTCGCAAGAGCCAAATGAGGCAAGCAAATCGATCAGGAGCGCGCTTGGCGATAACCGTTGGTACCGATGAGTTAGAAAAACAGTCTGCAGTCGTCCGAGACCTGCATACGCAAGAGGAACAGAACATAAGTCTTGCAGATTTAGTTACGACGCTTACCAAGCGCTGTGAGGAATTTCGGTAAGTTTTCACCTCTCTTTCACAAAGGAAGCATGATAACCAAACTGACCAACCCCTTCTCTTGGTCCAGGAAGAGAAAAAGACAACAACCTCTCTGCTTGATTGCCCTGAACCACCATGATAGCGTTACCTAGTAGGACTCGCCTATATTGATATGGCTTCACCATGCATTTCTAGTTCATTCAGACGATTAGACAGAAGGAACCTCCCCTCACTTTGAACGATACAATTACTCTCAAAGTAAAACTTCAAGAAGGAACGGATACAGCCCGTCTCTTCGGCAACCACGATCGCCATCTCAAAGCTATTGAACAGGGTCTGGGAATTCGCATCTCTGCACGTGGCGAAATGGTCACGATGAAAGGATCACGAACCTCAGTTAACGAAGCTGGCCAACTAATTACTGACTTGAGCGAACTGGTCAATCAAGGGATTCGTATCGACACCGAAGATGTTCACTCTGCAATTCAACATATCCAGGATGTTCCGGAAGTCTCCATTCGTTCACTCTTTGCAGATGGCCCACACATTTCTACAGCAAAAAAAACAATCCACCCAAAATCAATTACTCAGCGAACCTACCTTCAAGCTATCACGAAATCAGATATCGTTGTGGGGATTGGACCGGCAGGAACAGGAAAAACATATCTAGCAATGGGCGCAGCTATTTCAGCTCTCAACAAAAGACTGGTTCAACGTATCATCCTCACCCGCCCTGCGGTTGAAGCAGGAGAACGCCTTGGATTTTTGCCTGGAGACTTGAACGCCAAAATCGATCCCTATCTTCGGCCTCTGTATGATGCATTGTTTGATATGATCGAAATGGAACAGGCCACTCGCCTTATTGAAATAGGGAATATCGAAATTGCACCACTCGCATTCATGCGTGGACGCACGTTGAATGATTCGTTTGTAATCCTAGATGAGGCACAGAACACCACCTCCGAGCAGATGAAAATGTTACTTACCCGCCTTGGCTTCAACTCTCAATTAGTGGTGACAGGGGATGTGACACAAATCGATCTTCCCAGAGATCGTAATTCTGGACTGAAGGAAATACGAGAAATCTTGGCTAATATTGAAGGGATAGAATTTGTACACTTCAGCGATCAGGACGTAGTTCGCCATCGCTTAGTGAAAGAGATTATTAAAGCATACAATCGACACGGGGAAAGAACATCCCAAATTCGAAACTCTGGCTCTGAGACACCTCATGCCCTATGACAATAGTAAAACAAGCATTGGCTGAGCCCCTTATCGTCTCCCTTTCCAACCGCCAACGAATGTTTAGAATACGTTCTCAGCTTCTCATCTCAACAGCGAAAACTATTCTACGTCACGCAGGACACCTCACAGGAGAATTGAGTGTGCTGTTAATCAATGATCGCGCGATGCGTGCGTTGAATGCTCAGTACCGAGGAAAAAATCAGGCCACAGACGTATTGTCTTTCCCTCAACCTGCCTCACAAGACGGCGTAGCACACTTGATTGGTGATGTAGTGATTTCACTCCAAACAGCAACACGGCAAGCACAAGAACGCCAATCAACACTTCATGAGGAAATTGTACGACTCCTTGTCCATGGAATTCTTCACCTTTTAGGATACGACCATGAACGCAGTCCACAAGAATTCAGACGCATGAGAAACAAGGAGCGAATGATTATTAGATGTCTTACTACGGAGGGCATCACGGTGGGCAGACCATAAGTCATGGCAGGATGGTTTCAACGTCTTGGCGAAGAGCTGACCAAGGATAGAGGCTCCCTTGCGGACAATTTAAATTACCTCATGCTCAGAAGCCCTAAAATCGATACCTCACTCATCGAAGAGCTCGAAGCGATTCTGATCCAAGCGGATTTAGGCGTAAGTGCGACCAATAGAATTCTTGAACGTATTCGTAAAAAAAACACGCTGACTCCAGGTTATGACACAAGTGAGGTCCGCGCGTTGGTGCATACGGCCATTATAGACATTCTTAAACTATGCCAAGATTACACCGATACAGTTCCTCCTCCCAAAACACCTCGTCCCTATGTCTACATGATGGTCGGAGTGAACGGGGTTGGAAAAACTACCACTATTGCAAAACTTGCTCATCGTGCCCGCAAGGGAGGAAAAGAGGTAGTACTCGTTGCCGCCGATACTTTTCGTGCAGCAGCCATAGACCAACTCGCAATTTGGGGCCAGAGAGTCGATGCCGATGTAATCCATCATCGCCAAGGTTCTGATCCTTCTGCGGTTATTTACGATGGCCTAACGGCGGCCAAAAATCGAAAAGCAGATGTGGTAATCATTGATACCGCAGGTCGTCTTCAAACTAAACAGAATCTCATGAGCGAACTCGAAAAAATGCATCGAGTAATGGCAAAAGTTCTTCCAGGGACGCCTCACGATGTACTCCTAGTGCTTGACGCTACTACTGGACAGAATGCTATTTCGCAGGCACGCCTTTTTAAAGAAACAGTGGGCGTAACAGGCATCGTCCTCACCAAACTCGATAGCACTGCCAAAGGTGGAATTGTCGTCGCTATTGTCGAAGAATTGAATGTTCCAGTAAGATGGATCGGATCAGGAGAAAACCACACGGATCTCTCCAGATTTGACATCAAGAATTTTGCAGATACCTTGGTAAAGATGCATTGATAAGCAATAGCCCTATACTGGGCCCATGGCCTGATTGGGACGATATTGATCATGTCCTTTTGGACATGGACGGCACTCTCTTAAATCTCGAATTTGATAACGAGTTCTTCAGTGAGTTTCTCCCCACACAATACGCATTAGCTAAAGGTGTTCCAAAGAATGTTGCACAAAAAGACTTATTTGCGAGGTACAAAGCCGTGGAAGATACCTTGCAGTGGTTTGATATCGAATATTGGGGCCGCGAATTGGGATTAGATGTGGTTGGGTTAACTGAACAACAATCACACAAGGTGTCGCTACATCCTGACGCCTGTGCGTTTCTTAAACACATACAAGCACTAGGCAAACCAGCATCCCTTATCACAAACGCCCATCACTCCACGCTAAAGATAAAAGTGCAGCGTACCGGCATTGATCGATATTTGAAAAAGATGCTGTGCTCTAGCGAGGTCGGTGCCCCCAAACACCATCCCAAGTTTTGGGATTATGCACAGAAAGAAATCGGCTACAACCCAACGCGAACATTATTCGTCGATGATTCAGAAAAGGTCCTTTTAGCTGCACGCGAGCATGGCATCCGCTATCTTCTGCACCGATCCAAACCCAGCACGGTTGCCCCCCCACTCCCATCGGACAAATTTCACTCTATAGAGGACTTCAACCCCCTGATGTATCCTCGTCAATACCCCTGTCTCTGAGTTAAAAAAACAGGTTTCTTCTTTTCTATATATTATTTTCGTACTCCAGCGGATACTACGATGGATAGCGTACTCAACCCCACGAGACAGTTTATAAAGAATATGGTGCGGTTATTTTCCTAAGGCTATCGAAAACAGAAAAACTACGAGTCAAAGTTCACTACCTGCTGCTGAGGCTGTTGGACTTGAGCGGCTAACGCGGGTTGTCCCAATTCGCGTATTGGAGGAAGATCTTTAAGATTATTAAGCCCAAATGTTTTTAAAAAATCGTTGGTTGTTCCATAGATAACAGGACGTCCCACACCCTCCCGGCGACCAAGAATCCGCACCAATCTCCTCTCCAGCAATGTCCGCATCACCCCACCAGTATCAACACCTCGCACATCTTCAATCTCAGGTCGCGTAATAGGCTGCTTATAAGCAACAATAGCCAGCACTTCCAATCCAGAACGAGAGAGTTTTGGTTTTCCTGCAACAAAGCGTTTTACCCATGGACCACAATCAGGCTGAGTAGTAAAACTAAATCCTCCTGCGACTTCGACACACTGAATACCACGTCCGGGTTTGTCACAATCCTCCTGAATTAACCGAATAGCACTTTCAATTTCGTCTAATGATGTTCCATCAATCATCTGGCTAATCTGCTTGCGCGACATGGGCTCTGGTGACACGAAGAGCAATGATTCTATGATTGCCTTGAGATCCTGTACTTGCATCTTTGGCGCTTGATTTTCACTCATTTGCATTCTCCTCCGATAACCCCACTGACAATCACGATGATGGTATCTTGCCTCCTCTTCGATTTACCTCATTGATCAGGAGTGATACATACGCTCACCTCTTTGATCTCGGACAATATTGCAGACGCTGATCATCATCAAGCATATCCCTCAGCCTCTCGAAACAAAACGACAAGCGAGTTTCAGCCTGTGCAAACTCTACATTGAATGGCGTACACACCCTTTGGAGATGGAAATCGTAAATTAACGAGAAACATTTACCTTTTTGCCCTCCATTCTCCTCACATAGAAGGACGATGCTTAAGATATCCTTCTTGGCATGTTCCCCATAAACCAATTTTTGATTCACGTGCAATGCGTTCAATCCCAACATACTCTGCCTTCTTGTCGGCAGGATATTTTCTTGGCACCCATGCATTACCCCGGCGAATAACTTCAGCATTAACATCTTGTCCTTCGACCTCCACGTACACAAGAAGTCGCCCGCGACGATCCACTTTGTCACCACTATCCCACATAACGATAACGTCTTTATCGAAAATTAAATCGCTCAAAAATTTAGCTGCTTCCAGTGCATAGCACGATCCCCCATCTTCACCCCACCCAGCCGCATCGACAGCTATAAGGTTCGCTTCATAATTTCCTGCTTTGTCGGGAAACTTCACAACGATAGTATCCCCATCAAACACCCAAACAACATGCGCTGCCTGACTCGTAAAATTCACATCCATCGCTGACCCATGAGTCCATAAAACCGCACCCATCATTGTAATGCTAAAGACCCAAGCTATTTTCCTCACTTTTTCCTCTCCTTAGGCGATGGTTCTTTCAAGCGTATTAACCATATCAACAATAGCATCGAATCCCGATTGCCAAAAGGCCATCGACCGTATATTAACCCCCATTGCAGTAAGAACTATTTCAGGGCTCTCTGAGCCGCCCACTGCAAGCAAGGCCAGATAACGAGAAACAAATGGCTTTCCCTCCTGAAGGTATCGTCGATGCAATGCTAACGCTAAGAGAGTCCCAAAGCTATAGGCATAACAATAGAACGGAGTGTGATAGAAATGCGGAATGGTAAGCCACTCCCATTGAAATTCATCAGGAACCACAACTTGTTTTCCAAACTGGCCTCGCAATTCATCTAGGTAGACTCCACAGAGATCCACCGTCGTTGCTCCTTTTTCAATTATTCGATGTGCTTGCATTTCAAACTGTGTAAAAAATGCTTGCCTAAGAATCGTCGCATAAAGATCATCGAGTTGAGAAACTAATAGTTGTTGCCGAACTGCCGTATTCCGCTCTCTGATCAAAAGGAAGTCTGCCAGTAACCGCTCCCCAAAAACCGAAGCAGTTTCAGCCAGTGGCAACGTTGAGTGGAAACTAAACACGGATTGATCAGCCGCCATCATGCCATGAACGGCATGACCAATTTCGTGCGCTAAAGTAGCCACATCTCTAGGATCTCCACGAAAATTCATCATCACATATGGGGTAAGTCCAGGAATAACACTGTAGCAGTAGGCTCCAGCCATTTTCCCTAACCGAGATTCCGCATCAATATGGTTTTCCCGGAAGACCTGCTCAGCATGATTAGCAAGTTCAGGTGAAAAGTTCCTATAAGCTTCCAAGACCATATGTACAGCATCTTGATATCTATATCGCTTGGCAGTTTTCCGGAAGGGCGCATAAATATGAAAGCGATTCATTGTTCTCATCCCACACAATCGAGCTTTGACCGAAAAATAGCGTTGAAAAATATGGGCATTTTTCTGACATACCTTCAAGAGCATGTTGACAACATCGCCCGGAAGGTCATTTCTCATATTTCTAGCCGCAATAGGAGAACGATGCCTCCGCAGAGATAACTGCTCATTTTTCCAATCCATGACACGAGCTTTATACAGCTCCCCAATAACAACACTCTGTCCTTCAAATACTCTGAAAAATTCTTTGTACGCACACACTCGCAATTCAGAATCAACATGCCGCATGTAACCGGTCAATTCCTCCCGCGTCAACAATATTTTCTTCTTACCATTACTTTTTCGCAATTCAAAGGTAAGGCTACTCGTCAGAACATCAAACACGGTGATAATGGCGCTCGAACCTGTAATATTCTTGATGGTCACAATTTTCTCCTCATCCTCAGAAAGTGTGTGAGGACGGAAAAAACGAATGGTCTCTAATCGATAGCGATGCAAGCCAGAAATTTTCAGAAGTTTCTGCGCCCTTGAATCCTCAACTGATTGCCACCAAAGATCGAAAAATAGCACGCGATTAGAGATCTCTGCACCAAGTTGTTCTATCTTTGTTTTAAAGGCTAAAGCTCGCTGATTTCCGGTATTCTCAGAAAACCAAAGGTAGCTAAAAGCTTCTAGCTTATGGCTAAGGCAGGCTATGCGCTCGGCTCGCTGCAGTGCCTCGAGAAAAGCCGACCGAGGCCGTGCCGATATAAGCAACCTTTGCAAAGACTCAAAAGCTTTCACTTCACGCATGATGGTCCGCCTGATGGCCTGAAATTCTCGCTCTGAATTTTGAAACAAGCCCGTCAGGTTCCATTTCATTTCAAATGATGAATTTTTTGTTCGCACGTACACGCCTACCCCAGTTCTCTGTTTTTTCTATTGGGTTTTATTCTGATACGTACCGGAGTACCATCAAATCCCCATTCTTCTCGAATGCGATTTTCAAGAAAACGAGTATACGTCGCGCCAAATGGCTTTGGGTTACCCGTAAAAATGACAAAGGTTGGAGGTTTCACAGAGACCTGCACCATAAAAGATGCAGACACACTTCCTCCTTTCTTCACGGGAGGCGGAGTTTTCTCAATAAGATCATGAAAGAACCTGTTCAACTTCCCTGTCGAAACTCGCTTCGAATATTTTTCCATCACCTGATCGATCAACTTGAACACCTGTGGAACTGTTTTCGGTTTCATCCCAGCCCCAAATAAAAACGGTGCCCAATAAAGAAACGGCATCTGACGGTGTAAGTTCTGACGATATTTGAGACGTGGCTCTTCCCCGGAATTTTGGAGATCCCATTTATTAATCATCAGGATCATAGCTCGCCCCATGCGCAAGGCGAGTCCGGCAATCTTGCTGTCCTGTTCAGTTGGACCTTCGATACTGTCAAGCACCAAGATCGCGATATCCGCCCGCCCTAAACTCTTCAAGGCCCGAAGCACACTGTATCGTTCGACCCCACGATCAATACTCCCACGTCGCCGAATGCCAGCAGTGTCGATAAACCGATAGGCCTTTTTGTAATACATCACCAAGGTATCGATGGAATCACGGGTCGTCCCAGGAAAATCACTCACCACCATACGATCTTCTCGTGCGATCGTATTAATGAGAGTAGATTTACCAACGTTTGGTCGGCCAATAATAGCAATTTGTGGAATACCGTCGTATCCCCCATCAAAATCTTCATCATAGTTTTTGATCAAGGGATATATCTCCTCGAGAAGATCATCAACCCCCAAACCATGCTCTGCTGAAACCGGATAGAGAGTGGCTACTCCCAACTCACAGAAATCAGCCATCAGCGTCTCTTTTGCTGGAATATCTATCTTATTTACCGCGACAAAAACAGGTTTTGGGTTCCCACGAACAACATTCATGATTTCACGATCCGTCGGCGTTAGCCCTGTTCGTCCATCCATAAGAAAAATGATCACATCTGCCTCTGCAATCGCCAATTCAGATTGCCGCTTGACCAAACCAACCATGCCCTCATCTCGAGTAGGTTCCAACCCCCCCGTATCCATGAGCTGAAAGGCTTTGCCTCGAAAGGATGCCCCGGCACAAAGTCGATCACGGGTAACACCTGCTAAATCATCAACAATCGCCTTGCGTTTTTCCACAATCCGATTAAATAAGGTTGATTTGCCGACATTTGGCCGTCCAATGATGGCGATAAGAGGAATTTTAGATTTCATGATGGATGCCACTGATAGCGAGACTGGAGGTGGAAGCTAGCACAGGAACGAGTTCGTGACAAGGCCATTCTCATGAAATGTGACGTCAATACTGGCCATTCTCAAAATGAGTGCCAACAAAGATCAGATTCCTCCCATGCAACTTCACTAATCATGAATGTTCACAAATACGAGAGCTCTTCTGCCTTGCGACGTTTTTCTCCATCTGCAATAATGCCACCTTACTAGCGTTTTAAACCCTATGGCGAAACTCGGCATCAATGTTGATCATGTCGCAACGTTGCGGCAAGCCCGCGGTGGGAATGAACCCGACCCTGTCACTGCTGCAGCCCTCGCTGAATTGGGCGGGGCCGATGGCATCGTCATTCATCTCCGGGAAGACCGTCGTCACATTCAGGAGCGCGATCTGCGCCTCCTCAAAGCGATGGTCAAAACAAAGCTAAACATGGAAATGGCGGCTACAGACGAGATGGTTCACATTGCCATGGACGTCCAACCCGACCTAGTAACACTTGTTCCAGAACAACGTGCGGAATTGACGACGGAGAACGGAGTTGATGTTATCGGACACAAGCATGACTTTGAGAAGATCATCAAGACACTTCACGGATCAGGCATCTCGGTCAGCTTGTTCATTGACCCATCCCTTGACCAAGTCAAAGCTGCCCACAAGGTCGATGCGGATACTGTAGAGATTCATACCGGTCCGTTTGCTAATGCCCAAAACCCAGAATTCGAGAGAACTGAGCTTGATGCAATCGCCAACTGTGTACGACTTGCATACAAACTTCATCTTGGCATAAGCGTTGGGCACGGACTCAATTACCATAATGTCACGATGCTGACACAGCTTACAGAAATAGAGGAGTACAACATCGGCCACAGTATTATCGCTCGCGCAATCCTCGTCGGATTCGACCGTGCTGTAGGCGAAATGAAAACTCTGCTTGTATAGTCTGTTAACGCGAAACGTTTACCCTATCCTAATGTTTGGCAACATTCCTGTTGATCCAAAAAAAAATATCCGTATCTCATAGACGTCTACCATGATTGTTGGTATTGGGATTGACCTAGTGAAAATTGATCGCCTTCAAGCCATCGCCATGCGCTGGGAAGATCGTTTCCTTACTCGCGTGTACACACATGCTGAACGTGACGCATGCTTTGAACGGGCAATGCCATTTCCTGCACTTGCCGGTCGATTTGCACTCAAAGAGGCCATGTTTAAAGCCCTCGGTACCGGATGGAGCGAAGGCATCAGCTGGACAGAGGTAGAAGTCTTTACAAATGACACAGGAAAACCAATGATTCGCACATCGGGGCAAATACACAAATTACTGACTTCGAAAGAAGCATCAACAATCCATGTTACCACATCACATGACGGGAACTATGCGATCGGGCAGGTTATTCTAACAAAGGAATCAAGGTGAAAAGTAACTGTTCCCTGTGAAAGTTGTCACAGCAAAAGAAATGCAAGCTCTTGACCGCAAAGCGATCAAGGAATGCGGGTTTCCAAGTCTTCAACTGATGGAGAGAGCCGGTGAAGGAGTCGTCCACGCTCTTGAGAAGGCATACGGGTCCATACGAAAAAAGAACATCTCGATCGTCGTAGGAAAGGGCAACAATGGAGGTGATGGGCTAGTTGTTGGTCGCCTCTTAATGAAGAGAGGTGCGAATGTACAGACCCATATACTCGCAGATCCCTCAACGTTCACCGGCGACACACTGACAAATTTCACCCGATATCGCGACATTGGCGGAACGTTCATTGCCCCCCCACCACTCTCTCCAGGACATATCCTAGCGTCACTTGAAAACAGTGAACTCATTATTGACGCCATAGTCGGAACCGGATTGAGCAAACCCATTGAGGGAGTGTTCGCCGAGATTATAGGCTCCATAAACAAGACCCACTGCCCAATTGTAGCCATTGATATTCCCTCTGGCTTGTCAGGAGATACCGGCTCCGTCTTGGGAGTAGCCATCCACGCAACCCAAACCGTGACCATGGCAATGCCAAAACGAGGGCTATTTCTCGGCCAGGGAATTACTCATTCTGGAGACATCGTCGTCGCTGACATCGGTATCCCAACCACCTATGCCGATGAAGCGATGATCACGACACAGATGATTACTGGATCGCATATAACTGCACAGCTTCCTCCTCGCCCACAGGATGCACACAAAGGCACATTTGGACATGTGGGTATCATCGCAGGATCAGTTGGAAAGACCGGAGCCGCAGTTCTAACAAGTCAGGCAGCACTGCGAACCGGCGCAGGGCTTGTTTCGCTTGCAACACCAGAAACCCTCAACGACATTTTTGAATCTGTGCTGATTGAGGTTATGACTGTCCCCATTCCCGATATTCCCATCCGCGCATTTGGGTTGCCCTCCATCACACCATTGCTCGAATTTTCTAACGGGAAAAAAGCTGTGGCCATTGGTCCAGGTATGGGATCAGACCAAGAAACCATTGATGTCATCATGGCACTCATTCCTCAACTCACCATACCATACGTAATCGACGCAGATGGACTCAACGCAATAGCCACGAATCTTGCCATCCTCAATACCGCCAATGCGCCCATCATTCTCACTCCCCACCATGGAGAAATGGCAAGACTTCTAGGCTGCACCAGCATCGATGTCTCCCATGACCGACTTGGATCTGCAACAAAGCTCTCAAAAAAAACTTCCTCAACGGTTATTCTGAAGGGAGCACGAACACTAATCGCTCACCCTGATGGCTCTGTTGATATTTGCCCTACCGGAAATTCTGGAATGGCGACTGGAGGAACAGGCGATGTATTGACCGGAATCATTACTGGACTCCTTAGCCAAGGATTATCACCAAGAAACGCAGCAACGGTCGGCGTCTATCTGCATGGATTAGCAGGTGATATTGCGTCAAAAACCCACGGGCAATGTGGCATGATTGCAAGCGATATCGTAGCATCAATTCCGCAAGCCATCACCACCTCTCAAACCGCAGCAACAGGATCGCTTGGCCAACATATATATGAATCACATTCGTAACGATATGAACTTCGTATCACACGAGACAACAGACCCTGATCAAACTCGCCACATAGGCAGCACAATTGGAAAAATGCTCACTGGGGGAGAAGTGCTTGCAATTACAGGCGATCTTGGAACTGGAAAAACTTGCCTCGTCCAAGGCATTGCCCAAGGCTTAGAGATCGCACCTTCTGATATTACGAGTCCAACATTCACGCTCATTCACGAACATGAGGGGCGAATTCCATTGTTTCACGTCGACCTCTATCGCCTTGAGAACCCTAGTGAGATTGAGGCGATTGGACTCGAGGAATATTTTTCTCGCGATGGGGTCATCGCCATCGAATGGGCAGAACACGCTACAACTCTACTTCCTCGAACCAGACTGGACATTACCCTTTCACACGAGGGTGGAAATAATCGTCGGATTACCATCACAAAAAAAGGAAGTCCTTAATGAAATATCAAAACAGGGCTAGCGAAACCGAAGAAAACTAGGAGCAAATCGTGCTTCTGTGCGTTAAGCCTCAGTACAAAACGAGAGAGAACTTTGCATACTGTTTCATTCTGAGAGGAAACTCATGAAGCAGATTTGGGCCCCCTGGCGGATGAACTACATTAAAAATGCGGATACGACTCTTGATTGCATTTTCTGCGAGAAACAAAAGATGTCACGAACTAACGATAGAGCAAGTTATATTGTCCATCGGGGACAACGCGCGTTTGTGATGATGAATATTTATCCATATGCCAATGGCCACCTTCTTATTGCACCCTACCTCCACGTCCCAAGCCTTGAAGATCTTCCTATGATCGTTAGCCATGATCTGACAGACCTTACACGGTATTCCCTTACAGTATTGCGCGACACCCTCGCTCCAGATGGATTTAATGTTGGCATGAACCTCGGGCGTGTTGCCGGTGCAGGAGTCGAATCCCATGTCCATCTGCATATCGTCCCTAGGTGGAACGGAGATACCAACTTCATGCCCGTCCTCAGCGAGACTCGAGTCATGCCCGAACATCTCACTGTAACCTACAACAGATTGCTCCCCTACTTTCGCCGGAAACCATTCACAACTCTGCCCAGAACACGGAAGGCTCCCTGAGAACCCATTACTCACACTAAAACACGCACTTTTGATAAAGGATACGTGATGAAAAAACAATCGCCATGGATTGAGATTCCAGCAGTACGAACCTTTGAACATTTACGTGCTGCCGTAAGTGGCTATACATACTCGCGCATCATCCTCACCTCACTTGAGTTAGACATCTTTAGCGTGATAGGGAAAGAATCGTGGACAAGCTCCCGACTCGCTCGGGCCATGGACGCTAGTGAACGTGGCACCAATATTCTGTGTCGGAACTTAGCCAGTCTAGGCCTGCTCTCTTTTCAGAACGGCCGATACAAAAACTCTCCACTCAGCGCAACTTCCCTCAACAGGAAAAGTCCAGAATATCGAGGCGCCTACCTTTCCCTCCTTCAAAAACACTGGAATGAATGGTCACAACTGACAGCCTCCGTAAAATCAGGAAAACCACATGGTGATAACGAATCAGGTTCTGAAGAAGAAGATCGTCGCGCATTTACATGGGCCATGCATCATCGCAGCCGCGATATCGCTCCACTTATAGCTCAACACATTGATCTTCGCGGAGCCTCTACCCTCCTGGATGTCGGTGGCGGCCCAGGCACCTACACTCTAGCCCTATTGGCAAAATGGCCTAAACTACACGGAACAGTTGGAGATCGACCTGCAGCTTTACAAGTCGCTCGCGCAGTTGCACGGAAACACCCTTCGGGCAAACGTCTCTCCTATCTTGAACTCGATTTTATGGAAGAAAAAATTCCTGGTAATTACGATGTGGTTTTTCTCTCAAATGTAGTTCACATTTATGACCCAAATGAGAACATCACGTTATTGAAAAAAATTAAAGCTGCTCTCAATCCCAATGGACGAATTATTATCCAAGACTTCTTCTTATGGGATAAAAAAGGACTTCGCCCGATTGAAACAAACCTCTTTGCTGCCACGATGCTCCTGTGCTCTGACACGGGAAACACCTACTCCGCTCAAGAAGTAAAAAAATGGATGACAAAAGCCGGATTCCGCAACGTATCAACAATCAAAACAGCAAGAGAACCTTTGCTTGCGGGACATTCGCAGTAGCTGTATTTCAATATGCTATCATTCAACCAGAACAATGCTCCTAAACATTTTCTCCCAGAGGACGACTCATGGCATTGAAATATTCTGCAATGCTTCCCCTGGAAACTCAGGCTCCATCGTTTTCGCTGCCAGACGTCGTCTTGAATCGCACCATTACTCTGGATTTTTTTTCAGGCCACCCGGGGCTTCTTGTCATGTTCATTTGCAACCACTGCCCATATGTCATCCATATTCAAAAGGCCCTCGCAAAGATTGGAGAAGACTATGTTCCGAAAGACATTGGAATCATAGCCATTAGCAGCAACGATGCAAGCACCTACCCAGAGGATTCCCCTGAAAAACTAAAAGCAATGGCCGAATTTCTGAAGTTCAACTTTCCCGTCTGCTACGACGAAACTCAAGAAGTTGCGAAAGCCTATCACGCACTGTGTACTCCAGACTTTTTCCTTTTTGGAAAGGAACGACGCTTAGTGTACCGAGGTCAACTCGATGACAGCCGACCCGGAAATAATAAACCTGTTGATGGAGCATCGCTCCGATCGGCCATAGGTGCCGTCTTGACTGGCCACACTGTTGCGGTCAAACAAAAACCAAGTGCAGGATGTAGTATCAAGTGGAAACCCGGCAACGAACCTGACACCTGAAGCCGACAACTATGGACAAACACTATTCTACCGCCGTTACAACGACAGGGCGCTTCTGGGCTAGCGCCGCCCTTACCCTAACAATCGCTCTATGTCTGACCGGGCTCTTTTTCACCGTCATGATGCCATTTCTTGGTGCAATTGTGTGGGCAGCAATTCTCGCCGATGCGCTGCACCCCATACATTCTCGCCTCACCATCTTGTTCAAAGGTCGAGATGGGTTGAGTGCGTTACTAACATGCCTAGGCATGCTTCTCTTGATCATCATGCCAGCCATATATCTTGCGATGCTCCTCGGCCAAGAATTGGTTCGGGGTATCTCAATTTTCCAAGAAGCCCTTCGAACTGGCTCATTCCCGTTGCTCGATTGGTTAAACCAGCAGCCTCTTGCGCGAGAATTTGTATCTCGAGTTGAGGAGTATTTTCAGCAAAAGGGAAAAGATATTCGCACGGTCGTTCTTGACAATGTCACGCAAGTCGGAGGAACTGCAGCAGCTATCGTTTCCGCAGCGGTGGGAAATATCGTAATGGGAACGTTGTCGTTAGCAATTACAGTCGTTACCGTATTTTTCTTTTTGCGCGATGGAAAAGAACTCGTGGACTGGCTGTGTGAAGTACTTCCATTTCCCCGAGAGCGCCAACGCCTACTCCTAGGAAGAATGCACATAGTTGTGCGCGCGACAGTCTATGGCGTAGGCTTAGTTGCGCTCACCGAAGGATTGTTGGGAGGACTAGCTTTTTGGGTTCTAGGGCTACCCACACCAGTTTTGTGGGGTACAGTGATCACCATCATGGCCTTTCTCCCCGTGTTAGGGGCATCAGTTGTTTGGGCACCTGCGGCCATCATGTTAGCCATGCAGGGTGCATATCTCAAAGCAATTCTCCTCACAGTGTGGGGAATCGTCGTAATCGGATTCCTCGTTGACTACGTTCTACGTACCTTCCTCATTGGGCATGGAACGCAACTGCATGTACTCTTGGTCTTCTTCAGTGTACTGGGAGGAATCGCAGCATTTGGCCTTGTCGGCATCGTTGCCGGCCCATTGATTATGGCGACTAGCCTCGCCTTGATCGAATCGTCTAAACTTAAGCCAAGCGCACCCTCTCCAACCTAACGTCTACCGATTTGTGCTTTTAGTTTCCGCATTCGATAGACTGCTGCCCTTCGCAGCAAAGCCCGAGGAAGAAGTGACATGATGAGTGCATTGACCCTATTGATTGCCCCTGGAACACAAATAACTTTGTCTTTCTGAAGTGCACACAGTGATTCATCAACGACCAGTTTTGGCTCCATCCACCTAGATAGCTGATTGGTTGTGTCAATGCCTGCCTGTTCATGAAATTCAGTGCGTGTTCGGCTAGGACACAGTGCCTGCACTTTCACTCCCGTCCCTCTAAGCTCCTCATGAATTGCTTCGGTAAAGCTCTTTACGTATGCCTTGCTCGCAGAATAGGTCGCAAGAAACGGCACTGGCAAGAACGCCACAATCGACGATACATTAATAATTGCACCTCTCTGTTTGGCAACCATTCGAGGAATCACAGCATGAGTCAGTCGCATCAAAGCGAGAATATTAAGCCGAATTTCTTCATCTTCAATATCAAGATCGAGATCGCAGTAGGCTCCAATCTTTCCAAATCCAGCATTATTTACCAGCAGTTCAATGCTAGAATCTTCATGGATTTTTTGCTCGACCTCCCTGAGGTCTGATGAATTCGTCAAATCGGCTGGCAAGACATCAATCGCTACACCACATGTCTCCCTGAGAACACTTGCAAGTACCTCAAGTCTCTCACGCCGCCTAGCAATCAAAACCACATCATAGCCATCATTGGCCAGGCGTTCTGCAAACGCCTGGCCAATGCCGGATGATGCTCCCGTAATTACAGCACGTTTCATCTTATTCTCCCGTCACCTATGCATGCGTATGACGAAAAAATACATTTCCCTCCCCTCCCTCTTATCAGTGGAAACGAGTGCAGGCGATACACCAATTGTTAGGGAGAGAGAATAATCTCATCCATTTCTCACAAAGCAACGCATCTGGTATCTCCCAAACAAGATTCTTGTCCAGAAAACATTGACATGAACACTTCATTGACTCACAGCAGATCAATATGCACAGAAACCAACGTCCCATCATGACATCATCGCGATTCCATCACATACATTGCTTAAATAGCTACTGCCCTTCAAAACTCCTCTCTTCGAAAAAACATTTGACATCAGACTACACTGTCCAGTAAATAGTAACTATTACTAAATTGAGATCTTAAATGACTGTTACCGCCATCCAGGAACTGTTTCGCGCAAAACGCCTCAAGGTAACACCTCAACGCTGTGCTATTTATAACATGATGATACACACCAAATCTCACCCAACAGCTGAAGAAATTATCTCCCAAGTGAAGAAGACACTTCCAATGATTTCACTAAATACCATCTACTACACGCTCAACGTCTTCGAAACCGCTGGCCTTATCATCCCTATTAACAATACACATACCCGTTATGACACCAACCTTGAACCTCATCACCATTTAATTTGCGTCTCCTGCCGAAAGATCGAAGACGTGTTTGACGATGCCCTTAATCAACTACATCTTTCCCAAAAACCTGATTTTAACATTAGAAGCTATCGAGTAGAATTTTATGGACATTGCCGCAATTGCCAAAAGCGTAGCACTTCAATACCTGAAAAGAAGCGACTAGTGACCACTCAACTGTAACTTTAAATGCCAAGAAGGAGATTGAACTGATGGGCGATGATTACACGGACATAGATGATTGTTGTGAAAATTTTGCAGGTGTATTAGTGACACAAAAAGCGCCTGATTTTGTGGCACCCGCTGTCATGCCTGATGGCACCGTCAAAGAAGACTTTAGACTCTCTGACTTGAAAGGAAAGTACGTGATGCTCTTCTTCTGGCCTCTTGATTTCACCTTTGTCTGTCCTACGGAAATTATCGCCCATAACCACCGCAGCGATGAGTTCAAAAATCGCGGTGTTGAAGTCATAGGCGTTTCCATCGATTCACAATTCACTCATTGCGCATGGCGTAACATGCCTCCAGAGAAAGGTGGCATTGGTCAGGTCAATTTTCCGATGGTAGCCGACGTGAAACACTCTATTGTCCAAGCATATGGAGTTGAGCACCCAGCAGGCATTGCTCTACGAGCATCATTCCTGATTGACAAGGCAGGTATTGTTCAGCACCAAGTTGTGAACAATCTTCCCCTTGGCAGAAACGTTGATGAAATACTGCGCATCATTGATGCACTGCAGTTCACTGAGAAGCACGGGGAAGTATGCCCTGCCGGCTGGACCAAAGGAAAAGAGGGCATGAAAGCAACAACAGAGGGTGTCGCAAAATATCTCTCCTCTCACTCGAAAAATCTTTGATTTGCAAATCTCCCTAGGCTCCTTTTTCGTAGGAGAGGCTCGATGTTCACCACATCACAAAGTAGTGCGGACTGACGAAATTTGGCAATATGTCTAAACCTCGACTTCTGAAATATCAGCACTCTCCCGCTTGGGATATCAACGCCTATGTCAAAAATGGGGGATATCAGGCCCTGCAAACTTGTATTACTACACTTACCAGAACCGAGATCATCACAAAGATAAAACAGTCTGGACTTCGAGGTCGCGGAGGAGCAGCATTCCCCACCTGGATAAAATTCGACAAAGTCCTAAACCACGAGACAACTGAACATCATTTTGTCTGCAACGCCGGCGAACACGAACCCGGAACGTTCAAAGACCGACATCTTCTTCGAATTAACCCACATCAGGTTATAGAGGGATGTGCCATTGCAGCGTACACGGTTAACGCAACAACGGCATCAGTCTACATCAACAGCGCCTATACCGAAGAAATTAGTATTTTAAAAAAAGCCCTGTCTCTGGCCAAAAACAGAGGATATCTAGGCAATACAATGTTTGGAAGCAATACCAACCTTGAGCTTGAGATCTTTGTTGGAGGAGGAAGTTATGTAGCTGGAGAAGAAACGGCAATGCTGGAATCGATACAAGGCCGCCCAGCTCTGCCCAGACAGAAACCTCCATTCTACCCAACAGAGTTCGGCCTGCACGGAAAACCAACCCTAGTAAACAACGTAGAGACCCTTTCAAACCTTCCGCATATTATTCAAAATGGAGCTGCATGGTTTTCAAGCGTTGGAACAGCAAAAGATCCCGGCACAATGTTATTCTCGCTCAGCGGAGCAGTGAATCGTCCCGGGGTGTATGAACTGTCTTTAGGGACACCCCTAAAAACACTCATTGACAAATGTGGTGAGGGTATCTCCTGTGGACACAATGTCAAAGCGGTCTTTCCTGGCGGGCCTTCGTTTGCGATGTTACCCAACACGCAACTAGATGTATCTCTCGACCCCGAAACACTCCGGCAGGCTGGATCTGGCCTAGGCTCAGCGGGCGTAATCGTGATTGATGATCAGACCTGCATGATTGATACAATGCTACACTTTATGCGGTTTTTTCAGCGAGAAAGCTGTGGGCAATGTCCACCCTGTCGCCTAGGAACAATTAATCTCACCTCAACGATTCACAAAATTTATTCGGGAAACGGTATTAAACGCGATATCGATACCCTAATCGACCTCTGCAGCTTTGTGAAAGGACAAGGGTATTGCACTCTGGTAACAGGAGCAAGCGTGTTGCTAGAGAGCAGTATTCGCCATTTTCGCAATGAATATGAATCCCATATCCAAGGGACGCCATGTGCTCTTCTCCCTTATTCCCCGGGCACCTCGTATGCTGTTGAACTTACTACCACGAAACAGGCTGGCACCACGTGAGGCTTCTTGATGCCACGCATTGAATTTGTTCATCCCGAAGGCACATCAGGTGAGGTCGAAATGAATCTCACTCTCTTAGAAGCAGCTCAACAACTCGGATTTCCTCTTAACCACGAATGTGGGGGCTGTGCAGCATGCTCCACATGCCGAGTCAAAGTCAAAGAAGGGGCAGAAAACCTGAGTGAGATAGGTTTTGATGAACAAGATCTCCTCGACCGAGAAGAAATCGGCGAACCATGGCGTCTAGGGTGCCAAACGCGACTCCTTGGTGATGTGAAAGTATGTGTTCCAGGCCCTGCAGAGGGTCCATAAAAGCTAATCTCCACATGAATAGATCCCAATATGATATCCTTACGCTGTTACAATATTTAATGTAAGGCAGGGAGGAAACCCTATGGTAACCGTCACTGAAAAGGCTGAACATAAAATTAAAGAATTGATGACCGAAGAGGAAGAAATGGTTGGCCTCCGCGTGTATGTCAAAGGCGGAGGATGCCATGGGTTCTCATACGGAATGTCGTTTGAATCTAAACCCACCGATGAGGATAATGTTTTCGAGAAATCAGGTGTCAAAGTCATTATCGACCCTCAGAGTTCCCCATTACTGTTAGGATGCGAGATCGACTATGTTGACAGTCTCCAAGGCTCAGGGTTTTCGGTTAAGAACCCTCAGGCAAAAACTACCTGTGGATGTGGATCATCATTTGGCGTCTAACCGTTAGCAAGCCCCCAATTCTGCTAATGCCACCATTCCCGCCCCCGACTAAAGACAGGCGGCCAAGTGGCCTTTCGATTCTTGTGCGGGCACACGAATGAATAACGTTTTCCTGACAAAGCGCGTCGAGTTCTGCGCGTCACACCGCTATCACCATCCCCACTGGCCCGACGAGAAAAATGTGACCGTCTTTGGACGAGCGTGTAATCTGCACGGACATGGCCATAATTACCTTCTCGACGTAAGCATCGGAGGCCCTGTCAACCCAGTGACGGGAATGGTACTCAACATGTACGACCTCAAGCATATTCTCGAGGTCGTCCTCGCTGAATTCGACCACAAGGATCTTGATAAAGATACACCTTATTTTACAACAACAATCGCGACACCCGAAAACCTTGCAGTGGTTCTTAGCAAACAAATTGCATCACACCTGCAATCAGCGTATCTTGAACGGGTTCGCCTCTTTGAGGACGAGGATCTCTATGTCGATTATCCAAGCAGTAGCGACTGCCAAGTGAACACCATCTTTCTCACACGACGTTATCATTTTTCAGCCGCTCATAGGCTGCATACCGATCATCTTTCACCCGAAAAGAACAAGGAGATTTTTGGGAAGTGCAACAACCCCAATGGACACGGACATAACTACACATTCGAAATAACTCTTTGTGGCCAACCTCACCCAGATACGGGTGCCATTTACGATCTTTCCCATCTCGACCAAGTTGTAAACGATACAATTGTAAATCGCTTTGATCATCAACACATCAACTATGACCCCGCGTTTCGTAACACCACCACGACCGGTGAGAACCTGCTAGTACTGATATGGGACCTTATCTCCAAAGAAATTCCTGTTACAATGCTATACAAAGTAGGCCTCATTGAAACCAGAGACAACTATTTTGAGTATTATGGGCGGAATAAGCGCCCCTCTACCCAACCAGCGCCCTAGCATCCTCAATGTCATCACTTATGGATTCTCAAACTCAAATCACCCCTGCCATTCAAATGCTGATTAAGCAACTGCTCACTTCAGTAGGAGAGAACCCCACACGAGAGGGATTGGAAAAAACCCCGGAACGAGTAGAAAAAGCGTTCCGGTTTATGACCAAGGGCTACCAAGAGGACGTCGACAACGTTCTGAACGAAGCCTTATTCCCAATTGATTACGATGAAATGGTGATCGTCAAAGACATTGATTTCTACAGCTTGTGTGAACATCATATGCTCCCGTTTTTTGGAAAATGTCATGTCGCATATATTCCCAACGGAAAAATAGTTGGACTGAGTAAAATTCCTCGGCTTGTCGAGGTCTTTAGCCGCCGTCTACAAGTTCAAGAACGCCTCACCGTCGAAATTGCTGAAGCCTTAGAATCACGCCTTCACCCACAAGGAGTTGCAGTTGTTGTTGAAGGATTTCATCTTTGCATGATGATGCGAGGAGTGCAGAAACAAAATGCGTACGCCACCACAAGTTCAATGCTTGGAGAATTTCGCAATCAGCAAAAAACACGCGGGGAGTTTTTGCAACTTCTCCGGCACAATGTTCGCCGACATGTTGGAGAATAGCCTCCTGAAATATCTCATGGGCGGACTCGACGCTGCCTACCTCCGTTTTCAGTCCATCTCAGGAGACAAGAGTGCGTCCGTTTGACGTTGAGGCACAACGGCTAAAAAACAGGCTTCTTGCTATGGGAAAACTAGCAGAGGATCAAATTGTCTACGCAAAACAAGCATTGCTGGAAGCAGACAAAGAACTTGCCAATAAAATTATCGCTAACGACCACAAAGTCAATGCGATGGATGTTGAAATTGATGAGGCAGCCCTTCAGCTTTTGGCTCTCCATAACCCAACCGCACGGGATCTCCGCTCAATCACCACAGCAATGAAAATCGCGACGGAACTTGAACGCATAAGCGACCTCGCTGAAAATATTTGTGAGCGCGTTCTTGAACTGGCAGATGAGCCTCAGCTGAAACCCTATATCGATATTAGCCAAATGGCGGAATCATCAATCCATATGGTCAAAGGTGCCCTCGAATCCTTTGTCAATGAAGATTCGATACTCGCCCGCCAAGTGTGTGACAACGACGACCTCGTCGACAATCTGACCGAACAGGTCTTTCGGGAACTACTCTCATTCATGCTGGAAGAACCTCAAAGCATTACACGAGGAATTCGCGTTATGTTTGTGGCAAAATATATTGAGCGTATCGCGGACCATGCGACAAACATTGCAGAACTGGTTGTCTATCTCGTGGAAGGGAAAATTATTCGTCATACAACGTAATACGGAGAAACTACCATGAAAATTATTCTTCAGGAAGAGGTTGAGAACGTCGGCCACATCGGTGATATGATCGATGTCTCACAGGGATTTGCAAGAAACTTTCTCTTACCAAAAGGGAAAGCGATTGAGGCCACGACTCGCAACCTCAAAAAACTTGAGCATACGAAGCGCATAGTGGCCGGTAAAGCAAAAAAAGCGAAGAGTGAGAGCGAAGCATTTGCCAGCAAACTAGCTGCATCTCCTATCATCATCCCCGTTCCAGCAGGTCCAGATGGAAAACTTTTTGGATCGGTCTCCGGAAAAGACATCACGGAAGCCCTTGCCACGCAGAACATTGAATTGGACAAACGAAAAATCATCCTAGATCATCCTCTCAAAGAGTTGGGCAGCTTCGTGCTTCCAGTGAAGTTGCCTAACGAGGTGACAGCTTCGTTAACCGTCAACGTCGTCTCGGAGATGCCTGCAGAATAACGGATTCATTATGTCCTCGCTTGCCCACGTTGATACTGACATCCACCAAGCGATCATGCAGGAGATTGATCGTCAACAACATCGCCTTATCCTGATTGCGTCTGAAAACCTCGCCAGCCAAGCCGTGATGGAAGCACAAGGCTCTCTAATGACAAATAAGTATGCTGAAGGGTATCCGGGACGACGATATTACGGAGGATGTGAGAACGTTGACATTGTTGAACGCTTGGCTATTGAACGCGCGAAAACCCTATTTGAGGCCGACCACGTAAACGTACAACCGCATTCCGGTTCTTCTGCAAATATGGCCGCCTACCTATCCGTCCTTAAACCAGGTGACTCTATTCTAGGGATGGACCTTCCCAATGGAGGACATTTGACCCACGGACATCCGGTCAATTTTTCTGGAATATTATTTCAATCGTTCTCATATGGGGTCGATCGCAATACACAACTGATTGACTACGATGCACTGGAAAAAATCGCCAAGGAATGTAAGCCAAGAATGATCGTTGTCGGTGCCAGTGCATACGCGAGAACCCTAGATTTCAAACGATTTCGTGCCATCGCAACATCGGTTGATGCCTATCTCCTTGCCGATATCGCACATATCGCAGGCTTGATCGCTGCGGGGTTACATCCCAGCCCCATTCCCTACGCTGATTTTGTCACAACAACAACACACAAAACTCTCCGTGGACCCCGTGGAGGCATAATCATGTGCCGCCAGAAATTTGCCAAAGCCGTAGACAAGATTGTTTTCCCGGGGTTGCAAGGGGGACCACTCATGCACGTGATTGCTGCAAAAGCAGTTGCATTAAAAGAAGCTCAATCTCCAAGCTTTCGAACATACCAACAACAAGTGATGACAAACGCAAAAGTGTTAGCCAAAGAACTCCGACAAAGAGGCCATACGATCGTCTCCGGTGATACAGATACCCACCTCTTTCTTGTCGACCTGAGCCAAAAGGGTGTTTCAGGAAAAGATGCCGAAGCTGCTTTAGATTCCGCGGGAATCACCGTCAACAAAAATACAATCCCGTATGACCCTCAACCTCCAGCCATTGCTAGTGGCATTCGTCTTGGAACGCCAATTGTCTCTTCTCAAGGGATGGGTCCATCGGAAATGGCTCTGATCGCAACATCAATCGATCGTGTTATTGAGCACCCCAATGATACTGCAATACATAAAGCCGTCAAACTTGAAATGCAATCATTGTGTGAAACTTTTTCCAATAAGAGGGCGTCCACGTGAAATGTCCATTTTGCCATCACATCGATGACCGCGTTGTTGACTCACGCCTTGCCAAAGAGGGAGAAGTCATTCGCCGTCGCCGTGAGTGCCTCAACTGCAAAAGGAGAGTCACTACTTATGAACGTTTTGATGACGTTCTCCCCATGGTGATTAAAAAGGATGGCCGGCGTGAATCCTATGATAGACGAAAAGTTATTTCTGGACTTCGTAAGGCCTGCGAGAAACGCTCCATAAGCCACGCGACAATCGAAGGTGTTGCAGACCGTATAGAAAAGAAACTTCAGGAGCAAGGAGAATCCGAGATCCCGAGCCAGCCGATTGGGGAACTAGTTATGGTCGAATTACATAACCTTGATCACGTTGCCTACGTCAGGTTTGCCTCTGTCTACCGAGAGTTCAAAGATATACAAGAATTTTCTGAGACTATCGATAAACTGCGGTAGACAGCGGCAAAGCAAACACTCAAGACAAACCTTACCTACCCTTTGGACACCACCTGTATGGCGCCACAGCACATCCAATCAAAAAAACCTGATTCGCTTACCAACGTGGCTATTATCGGCTGTGGTAATGGCGGGAAGGCTCTGATGGAGATGTTTGCCGGTGACGCACTGGTTCGTATCGTAGGAATCGCCGAGACAAGCTCAACTGCTGTAGGATTATCTCTTGCAAAAACATTAGGTATTCCAATACGAAAAAATTTCCGTACTCTTCTCAACTCCAGCAATATCGACCTAGTAATCGATGTGTCTGGCAACCCCACAGTCGAAGCCGCATTACTCAACGTTACCCGGTCAGACATGGCCATAATAGGAGGCCCAAACGCAAAGTATATGTGGCAGCTAATTGATGCCAGAATCCGCGCGCAACAAGAAACAGAAAAACAGCTGAACAAATACCAACATCTTGCGCGACTCTATGTAAAGGAAGCAGCTTCTGCCGTCTCTGAGGAACGTACTCGTATTGCCTGTGACATCCATGATGGCCTAATCCAAACCTTGGTTGGACTGAATTATAAACTAGACCTGTGTCAAACTCTTTCGGGACAAGATAGTGCACAATGCCTTGAGGTGCTCACTGAGATCAAAACTCAACTCAGAAGTAGCATTGAAGAAGCTCGCTACGTTATTTTCAACCTGAGACCATTGCTCTCGAGTCAACTCGACATGATCCCAGCGGTTAAAACCTACCTGAAGTCATTTGAAGCACAGGCGCGTATCAAAACCACATTTTGCTCTAAGGGCTACGAGCGGGCGCTTGACTCGAAAACAAAAATATTCCTCTTTCGTATCATTCAAGAGTCTTTGAGTAATGTACACAAACATGCAAAGGCAACTCAAGTAACAGTGAGCGTCGACATACAGAGCCATCGTGTCCTCACCACCATTGAAGATAACGGAATCGGATTTGATGCCGAGATGACATTTCAGAACGCCTTCACCTGGGATTCATTTGGATTGAGGGCCATTATTGAACGGGCTCGGATCATCGGTGGCGATGCGAACATCGAATCTCAGCACGGAAATGGAACACGTATTACCGTTGAAAGCCCAATTAGAAGACCACGATCAAAAGCTTCAACACGTGGGCCTTTTTCTATCGTCCCTTCAGAAAAGCGTATACCAAAAATAAAGAGACCACGCCATGGATAGTCAGGATATGATTAAAGTTCTCATTGTTGACGATCACTGCGTCGTACGAGAAGGCATTTCTTCAATTCTGAGCATCGTGGATGGAATCGAGGTGGTAGGAGAAGCGAAAGATGGACAGGAGGCTATCGAGCAAGCCAGAGAGCTACTCCCCGACGTCGTGCTGATTGATATCAGCATGCCTCGGATGGACGGAGTAGCAGCCACGCGTGCAATAAAGAATGAGCACCCACACATGGGAATTGTCGCACTCACTATGTACGAAGAAGACCAATACATCTATGACATGATCCGTGGAGGCGCGACGGGATATCTCCTCAAAAACACCGATTCATCTGAGCTCATCAAGGCTATTCAAGCTGTTTTTCGTGGGGAATCCATGATCAATCCATCGGTCGCGAGCAAGATCTTATCGGAGTTCTCGCAATTGTCCGAAGGAAAGGGAAGACGCACTCGTAGCGATCACGACCTTACCGATCGTGAACTCTCCGTTATCCGTCTCCTTGCTGAAGGAAAGACAAACAAAGAAATCGCCAACGCTTTAGATCTCAGCGAGAAAACGGTTAAGAATCACGTACGGAATATCTTTCATAAGCTTCACGCCTACGACCGCACACACGCCGCCATGTTGGCCCTTCGAAAAGGATTAATTGATCTGGACGAACTTGACGTTACCCCCTATGATAGTGAATCATGAAGCTGTGTTTCAAACATCTTGTTTGTTCGTTACCTTGCTATTTGCCAAAAATGAGAGAAATTTATATGAGCAATAGCACATATATGAGTAATTACACGATGCTACACTGAGCCCTTTAGCCCTATCAGTCGGATTAGAAGGAGGATTTGACCAATGGAGTACACGGGACGAAAGATGAGAAGGGCGTTATCAAGCTTCGCTCTTTTGCTATGCGTTATAGCATTGGGTGTGTTTCTGGTAGCCTGTGAGGGTGAAGAGGGCCCAGCAGGCACGCAAGGAGATACTGGGGCCACTGGGGCCACCGGGGCGCCAGGCGTTGGGGTTGCAGGACCGCAAGGATCAATTGGAGACGCTGGGGCTGCTGGGGCTACTGGGGCTACTGGGG
>DCWI01000016.1 GCA_002328825.1 Nitrospiraceae bacterium UBA2166
TGATGCGCTCCTCCTCGCCCTCATGACTCTTGGCATTGGGGAAAAACATGAAGAAGTGATCACCTCACCATATTCGTTCTTTGCCACCACCGAAGTGATCGTGAGAATTGGAGCCAAACCGGTCTTCGTAGACATTGACCCAATCTCATACTCCATAGATCCTGGCAAAATTGAGCAAGCAATCACGCCAAGAACAAAAGCTATTATCCCCATCCACTTATATGGTCAATGTGCCAATATGAACCCAATCCTCAACATTGCGAAACGCTACAAACTCGCTGTCATTGAAGACGCCGCTCAAGCAATCGGTGCTACTTATTCTGATGGTCGCCGAACTGGGAACATTGGAACCATGGGATGTTTTTCGTTCTTTCCAAGTAAAAACCTCGGCGCGATGGGAGATGCCGGCATGGTGGTGACTAACGATGCCACCATTGCGTCCAGACTACAAACCCTTCGTGTCCATGGTGCAGAACGCAAGTACTACCACAAGCTGATGGGGGGGAACTTTCGCCTCGATACCATTCAAGCCGCAATCCTTAACGTCAAGCTGAAGTACCTTAACAACTGGACATATCAACGTATTCACAACGCGTCCCAATATAAATCATTGTTCAACGATAGCGGATTACTAGAAACCAAACAAATTCAACTCCCCACCCCTGTATACGCAGATACTAAAACTGAGAACCATCACGTCTACAACCAATTTGTCATTCGTGCCAATAAAAGAGACCAACTCCGTACACACCTTTACGAACAAGGAGTCTCATCAGAGATCTACTACCCCGTTCCGCTTCACCTTCAAGAGTGTTTTAGAAACCTCGGATATCACGAAGGTGATTTCCCAGAAGCTGAACGTGCCGCGCGCGAAACCCTAGCTCTCCCTATCTACCCTGAGCTCAGCAACGATCAACAAGCGTACATTGTCAACACAATCCGAGCATTCTACAGGAATTCATGACATTAGATCGCATTGGACTTTGGACGGGAATCATCTTGTTTTTCGTCGTCCTAGCATGGCCACAAAACTCAACTCTCCCTCCCGAAGCCCAGAAAGTCCTAGCAATCACCATTCTCGTTGGCATCTGGTGGATTACCGAAGCCCTACCCATCCCAATAACTTCTCTTCTCCCAGCAGTGCTCCTTCCTGCATTAGGCATTATGACCAGCCAAGACGCAATCAAAAGTTACGCACACGATCTCATTTTCCTGCTTATGGGTGGTCTCTTTTTGGCTCAGGGCATAGAAAAATGGAACCTCCACAAACGCATCGCGTTACACACCATGGCATGGATTGGAGTGAACCCACGGCAAATTGTCCTCGGCTGCATGATATCAGCCGCATTTCTCTCAATGTGGATCAGCAATACCGCCACTACGCTAATGATGCTCCCAATCGCCCTTGCTCTCCTCAAACAACTAAAACATTCTTGGAAAGACAAGCAAACATCTCTCAATCCATGGTTTCAAAACTTCTCAATCTGTCTGCTACTCGGAATTGCTTATGCCGCGAATGTCGGTGGGATGGGAACCTTGATTGGGACCCCTCCCAATCTCATCTTCGCTGGCCAGTTTAGTGAAAGATTTCCCTCGGCCCCCCATATTACCTTTGCGACATGGTCAATGGTTGCGCTGCCAATCGTTCTGATCTTTATCCCTGCGATGTGGGCAATGTTTGTGTGGGTTCTAACCCCACTCCCATCAACAAAACTAGCAGGAGAATCCAGTATCAACGTAATAAAAACAGAACTCGCCGGCCTAAGCACAATGAATGCGGGCGAACAATGGATCCGGCGGATCGTCTTCATCACCGCATGCTTATGGATATTTCGAAACCCAATCCCATTATGGGAAGGATGGGAAATTCCTGGCTGGTCTCAGATATTTACCTACTTTACCGCATTTGAAAACCTTGCTGTGGGAAAATATGTGACGGATGCCACGGTCGTCCTCTTTATGGTGTTGCTTTGTTTTGCCATACGAGTCAAACATAATGGCGAATCTAAAGCTCTGCTGGATTGGAAACACGCAAACCGCATTCCATGGGGCATGCTGTTGTTGTTCGGTGGGGGGCTCGCCATTGCCAAAGGATTTGACATCTCCGGCCTTTCAGTCTGGATCGGGCAACAAATGCAACAGGCAACAAATCTCTCCACTCCATTGGTAGTCGGTGGAATTGTTGCAAGTATGACCTTTCTCACCGAAATCACTTCAAATACAGCTACAACCGCCATTTTAATGCCGATTATAGCTGATACCTCACTCGGCCTACAGATTCATCCACTCCTCTTGATGATCCCGGCAACGCTTGCAGCCTCCTGTGCATTTATGCTTCCGGTCGCTACATTACCCAACGCAATCGTCTTTTCAACCGGCCTAATCCCCATTCGGAAAATGCTAATATATGGACTCTTCATCAATCTTATAGGAATCATACTTATTACCACGGCAATGCTCTTTTGGGGCATTTACCTGCTCTCAATTACTCCAGACCTCCTACCCTCATGGGCAGAGTAGACATAGAGTCGAGTTGATTGCATGCTAGACACAAGCCTTATAGGGAAGGCCTCTGACATTCTTCGCAATGGAGGAATCGTAGTCTTTCCTACCGAAACGGTCTACGGGATTGGAGCCAGCGCTTACAATGACAAGGCGATTCGCCGAATTTTTTCGATCAAGTCTCGACCACACAACAATCCTCTCATTGTGCATGTCTCAACGCTTGAACAGGTCAATTTAATTACAACTAACATTCCAAAACCAGTTAAAAACTTAATGGCAACATTTTGGCCAGGACCTTTGACAATTATCTTGCCGCGTTCATCTCGTATTTCTCATCTTGTTACGGGAAATTTGACCACCGTCGCTGTCCGCATGCCAGACCATCCAATCGCGTCAATGCTTATTCGCTCACTAGGCGAGCCAATTGCCGCGCCAAGCGCAAATCGATCTGGACGACCAAGCCCAACAAATATTGAGCATGTGCGTCGTGAACTTGGCGAAGATGTTGACATGGTACTCGATGGTGGAATGTGTCGCATAGGGCTGGAATCTACAGTAATCGATATGTCAACTGATATTCCATGTATTCTAAGATCAGGAGCCATCACCAAAAATATGATTCAATCTACCATCGGCCAAATCACATTACACAATCCATCACACGAAATCATTGAGTCAAAATCACCTGGCATGCAATACCGCCACTACGCACCAAATTTCAGAATCATCCCTGTCCCTCCAAACACATGGGTTCAAACGATGCATAAATGGAGAAACTCGAACAAACACATTGGCATTTTATGCCATCAGACGGCAGTGAAAGATGAGTCAGTTTCTTTCTATAGGCATATTCCTGGAACTCACGAAGAATATGCCAAAGGGCTGTTTGCAGCATTTCTCGATGCAGAAACGGAACACATAGATATCTTGCTCGTTGAAACAGTCCCAGAACAAGGGGTCGGAATTGCGATTATGGATCGAATTCGAAGAGCTCAGACTTATGACAAATAATTTTTAGTAACAGCAATTGAATCAACTCAAACTTGACTGCGAAAAACGACACACAGTACGGTCACCATAATAATCCCACATGGCACGAAAAATAGTTACCTCAATGAAAGATGACCAAGGCTCATGTTTATACCTCGTAACTCTGAGCAATATGAAAACAGCACTAAACGAATTTTCAGTCATTCTGAGAGGAGAAAAAATCTGAATGAGGAATCAACACATATCGCCAGTTGTGCTAAATACACAATATCATGATCTGCAATTGCTTAGACGAGGGAAAGTTCGAGATATTTACGATCTCGGGAAATCGCTTCTGTTGGTTGCAACAGATCGTATTTCTGCCTTTGACGTCATAATTTCTAATGGAATCCCAGGCAAAGGCTATGTACTCACCCAACTTTCGGCATTTTGGTTTTCTGAACTTTGGAAATACAACGACCTGATTCCACACCACCTAATCAGCACAGAGGTAGAGTCATTTCCATCGATATGTCATCCATACATTGACTCCTTACGCGGACGATCCACACTTGTACACAAAGCAAATCCATTGCCTGTCGAATGCATCGTCAGAGGCTATATTTCCGGATCAGCGTGGAAAGAATATCGCAAACAAGGAACTGTTTGTGGTCAATTACTCCCAGAGGGGCTACAAGAATCCGAACAATTCCCTGAACCCCTCTTCACTCCATCAACAAAGGCAACAGATGGACATGATGAGAACATTTCGTATGCAACCATGGAACAGCTAATTGGACACGACATTGCTACTCAGGTTCGAAAGGCAAGTCTCATGCTATACACTCGCGCAGCTAAAATCGCATTGACCCGAGGGATAGTCATTGCAGACACAAAGTTTGAATTTGGGATCGATCCTAACACCAAACAACTTGTGTTGATCGACGAAGCTCTCACTCCAGATTCATCGCGATTTTGGCCTAAAGACAAACTGATTCTAGGAGAATCTCCTCCGAGTTTGGATAAACAGTTTGTGCGCAATTACCTAGATACAATAGGATGGAACCATTGCCCTCCTGCCCCAGATTTGCCCTCCGAAGTAATACAACAAACCAGTGAGAAGTATTTTGAAATTTTAAGCCTATTCACTAAGCGCTAAGCCCCTATACACAGCATATCATCAGATCTCTCCCTGATTTTTAAAATCATCTTCGCAAAGGGAGCACGAGGAAAGAAAGAGTATTTATGGCAGCTCACCGTACCGCTCTTCAATCCACCTAAGTCAAGAGAAAATCTTCCTCACCTGACCAAAAAGAGGATCCCAAAACAGTATCATTGACAAAAATTTTAGATTATGCGGAGCGTCACTGCCCCCATCGCCGTACTCACTAGGGGGGAAGACAAAACACGGAAATGCTACTGAATGAGTTAACCGGACACAAACCTACTCACTATACTGAAGAAGGGAGATCAGTGGATACTGTTCAAACTTAGGTCGCGCATTCAAAAATGATAATTCAATAACAAAAGCAACACAGGAAACTACCCCTCCTAATTTTTCGACCAACTGAATCGCCGCCTCAGCCGTCCCGCCGGTCGCCAACAGATCATCGACGATCAACACTCTTTCCCCTGGACTCACAGCATCTTTGTGTATCTCGATAGAGTTCGTTCCATATTCAAGTGTATAAGATACTTCAAGCGTTTCTGCCGGAAGTTTCCCAGGTTTCCTGATGGGAATCAATCCAAGGTTCAAGCGATCAGCCAACGGACCTCCAAAAATAAACCCTCGTGATTCAATTCCAATCACTTTTGTAAACTCATACGGTCTAACCGCCTCAAGTAATTGATCCGTCACAGCCCGCAAGCCAGATGGATCCTTCAACAAAGTCGTTATGTCATAGAAAAGAATCCCATTCTGTGGAAAATCTGGAACTTCCCGAATCAGTGTTTTTAAATCAACAAGCATAAATCACCGAAGAATTTTAAAATTGAGCGGATTGTCTTCCTGAACATGCTCAGCACACCACGCCACATCAACGTCACTCACAGTCGCAGCTGATGGGCCCTGACGCAACCTCGCAATCATCACCTCAAGCATGCCCCGTACTCCATATGCCACAACCTCAACTCGACCATCGTTGAGGTTCCTTACCCATCCAGTAATCCCAAGCTGTTCCGCAACACCGACGGCAAAAAAACGAAAACCAACGCCTTGCACCCGCCCACTCACAACAACATTTGCCAGAACGGTCCTAACAACCTCTGTCACAATGTACGCCACCCTCCCGCTATCAACAGTCTAGGTAAAAATCTTATATCCCAAACACAAAACCAATCTATGTCTTCAGGTAGTAATTCGTCAAGCTCTCCAAAACACAAGAACAACGAAGCCCGATGATCAATATGATCATCGGGCTTCGTTTTGACCCGGCAACGTACTACTTTCCCACAGCCTCACAGCTGCAGTATCATCGTCCCTGAAAGGCTTAACTTCCGTGTTCGGGATGGGAACGGGTGTTTCCCTTTCGGTATGTGCCACCGGGTTATCGAAGGAAGCATAATCTGTCAGAAGCAAATGAGAATCTAAAACACACGGCCGATTAGTACTGGTTAGCTTCAGATCTTACGACCCTTCCACCTCCAGCCTATCAAACTGGTGGTCTACCAGAGGCCTTCAGGGAGGGTTAAACCCTCCGGGAGATCTTATCTTGAGGAAGGCTTCCCGCTTAGATGCTTTCAGCGGTTATCCTAACCAGACGTAGCTACCCGGCGCTGCCGCTGGCGCGACAACCGGCACACCAGAGGTCTGTCCATCCCAGTCCTCTCGTACTAGGGACGGCACCCCTCAAATCTCCTACGCCCACGACAGATAGGGA
>DCWI01000004.1 GCA_002328825.1 Nitrospiraceae bacterium UBA2166
CGGTCAATTATACTTTCCTTCTGAATTGTGCTTCACAAACACTAACAAGCCTGCTTCAAATGAACAAAGAAAACTTTATTGACAGCGAGATCTAATGATCTTGAGCATTTAAATCTTACCCATGCGGCCACACCAAAATACGATATGCACATCAAGCCAAACGTTGACACTGTGCATTGGCTGGCTACTAAGTACAATTTTTATACCTTTCTCTCTCGCCTTTGCAAAGCCACCAGAAATAAAGATTTCCGTGGACAAAAACTCTATAAACGAGATGCTTTCCCATCTTCAAGGCTCGATATTCACCAACTCGTGGAATGAGCTGCCATTTCAACCTACTCTTTCACTTCGAGTAAACACCGCAAAAGTCATCACAATACGCCATACAAATGGAACAGTCGACCTTCACCTGAAAGGAGATGTCCAACTTCACTACGCCATCCTAGAAGCAGAGCAACTCTCATCATTTGGATTTACCGCACAGATGCAAACACGTCCTGTAAACACTGAAACAAAAATCATTTTGCAAGTTATCAAATCCAATATAACACTCGATGATCCGCCTATTCCTGACGGGATAGAACTTTTCCCCATTCAAGACCTCATAAGTGCAACTCTTTTACCAAAATACATACCCCTGCTAGACCTGAAAAATCTCAAAAAAATACAAATTCCACTCCCAGGTAAAACACCAATCACAATTTATCCAACGGCTCCACGTATCCGCATTGGCAAAGATCGATTGCTACTATTTATAACCCTTCAGACCGAATCGTCGCCATAGTTTTCGTACTCATGTACTGAGAAAACCTATATCGCAACCAGCGCTTGAAGACGCTACGCGTTGATGGAATGAGAATCAAAACCCCCAATAAATCAGTAAGAAAACCCGGTGTCAGCAACAACACACCAGCAACACAAATTAAGACCGAATCGACAAGTTCTTCAGCCGGCATCTGAGCAAGCATAATCTGCTGCTGCATACGACGCAACGTTCGCAACCCCTCAAGCTTTGTAAGAAAAACACCCGCCACGGCAGTGAACACAACGAAAAGAATGGTAGGAAGCGCTCCCACCACAGCCCCTACCTCAATAATCACGTAGAGTTCCAGCAAAGGAAGAATGATAAAAATCGTCAAAATCTTTGGAAACACGATGTAACTCTCCAATAAAAAGCAGCTATGCTAAAATGTATCCCGTTGCCTCACCAGCACAAGATTCCATACCTATAACAGTACCATGGATACTAGGGAGGTCCAAACCTAAGGCATCATGTTATTATTGTGTAGTTTTATAAAACATGGAGGAATGTATGGCTCGTATTCGTATTTACCTTGGGAAAAAACAATACACTGGTTATTACGATGACGCACCTCTGGAGGTGTGCGTTAAGAAAATGAAAATACAAATATCCAGCTGGTCAGCTGAACCAATTAACCTTCCAGTTCAAGAGTCGATGGACGCATTAAAAGGTGCAACGATTCAGATTTTAGAGCACGACCTAAAAGAAGATTCAGAAGCTGATCCACCGAAACCAACTCCACCTCAAAACATCAAGGTTGGGTATTACCAATTAAACGCTGAACCAGACAAGCTCAGCAACTTTTGCCGAAAAAATGGATACCCATTTGTTGAGGCAACGTGGCCCGATTAAAAAACACACTGACCCTTGTCCTCGCAGGAGGGCGAGGCGATCGGCTGCAACCCCTCACACTCGAACGCGCCAAGCCAGCAGTCCCCTTTGGTGGGAAATACCGCATCATTGACTTTACACTGAACAACTGTATTAATTCCGGCCTTCGAAAGATCGTCGTTCTTATTCAATACAAATCACTATCCCTTGATCGCCACCTACATCTTGCCTGGAACCTTCTCAACCCGGAGTTGCATGAATACATTATGGCAGTGCCTCCACAACAACGTATCAATCAGGATTGGTATCGCGGAACCGCTGATGCTGTTCGCCAAAATATGTTCCTCATCAATGACGAAAATCCAGATTTTGTTTTTGTGCTGAGCGGCGATCACGTGTATATGATGGATTACGGCGAAATGTATAACTTCGCGCTCCTTCGCGGCACAGACGCAGTTGTGGGGACTATTCCAGTACCTATAGAGCAGGCCTCACGATTCGGTATTCTTTCAGTCGACGAGGAGTATCGAATCCTACGGTTTGACGAAAAACCAAAAAACCCACGACCAATCCCGGGAAAGCCTACCCACGCCTTGGCCTCAATGGGTATTTATCTATTTAGCGCAAGTATCCTCAAACAGTATCTAACAGAAGACACGAGCAAAAAGTCCAACCATGACTTTGGGCGTGCCATCCTCCCACAAATGGTCACCGATTGCCACGTATTTGCCTATCCGTTTGAGAACCCCAAAAGTCATACCCCACACTACTGGCGTGATATTGGGACCCTCGATGCCTATTGGGAAGCGAATATGGATTTAATCACGGTCGATCCACCTTTTAACCTGTATGATCAATCTTGGCCATTTCGGACCTACCAAGGACAATTTCCACCAGCAAAGTTCGTCTTTGCTGATGACCCTAATACAAAAAATGGTCGCATGGGACATGCCATTGATTCAATTGTCTGTGGCGGCTGCATTGTCAGCGGAAGCAGAGTACAAAACTGTGTCCTCTCCCCAGCGGTTCATGTCGACAACTATGCTGACGTTCGAGAGTCCATCCTCATGGAAAATGTCATCGTTGGAAAGCACGCAAAGATCAAACGCGCAATCATTGATAAAGACGTCACCATCCCTCCCCGAACCCATATCGGTTATGACCTTAAAGCTGATGCTGAACGGTTCACCGTTACAGAGTCTGGGCTGGTGGTGATTTCAAAGGGAATGCAACTCGAATGATTTTCCAATACAAGTACCCATCTCTCATAACCTGTACAGATAGTTAACTTCTGCGTCCACAAGCAACGGGGCAGTTGTATCCTTCGCAGACAAAACAGGTTCTGTAATTGGCCAATCAATTCCAATAGTAGGATCGCTCCATATCACTCCACGTTCCCATTTCGGATCATATTCAGCGGTCATCTTGTAGACAACCTCGGCCTCCTGGCTGAGCACACAAAATCCATGTGCAAACCCTCTCGGAACATACAACATATGAAACGTATCAGCAGATAACGTCACCCCAACCCACCTCCCATATGTTGGTGATCCCTGTCGAAGGTCAACTGCAACATCAAACACCTCACCTCTCAACACTATCACCAGCTTAGCTTGGGCTTTCGGATGAAGCTGGTAATGAAGACCCCGCAAGGTCCCCTTCAGTGAATAAGAGTAATTATCTTGAAGAAAGGTATCAGATATGCCGTTAGCGCTAAACACTGATTGTTTGTAGATTTCCATAAAACGCCCACGTTGATCGCCAAGCTGTTTAGACTCAATGAGAAGAACCTCTGGAATCTTTAATTTTTGAAATGTAAATGCCACTAACCTTCCTCACACCTCGATTTCTCTGATCTGCATCCCACCACATTCTACATTACCGGATTCCTAATGCTGAAACAATCCAAATGTATCTCGCAGCTACCCATAAAGACAACACACGAAACTTTGAAAATTTCGCGAAACCTCCAAATGCTGATTATTCTTAGATGAATTACTTCAGTCCAGAATCGAAAAATATTACCATTGACCCCTACGATTGATGAAAGCTAGACTTTGGGTATGCCAAAACCATTAATCAGAGCTGGGGGAGGATTGGCATCCATTCTCACCACATTGCGCTTAGGGCGAGAATCCGGCGGCATCATACGTCTCTACAATCGTATGCGCACTCGCACCACATGCAAATCTTGCGCGCTAGGAATGGGAGGACAACAGGGTGGTATGGTAAACGAAATCTCACACTTCCCCTCCATCTGCAAAAAATCGATCCAAGCTCAAGCAGCTGACATGGCAGGACCTATTACTGAAGCTCTACTCCACGAATACCCAATTACTCGCCTCACCAAGATGACATCTTTTGAACTTGAACGACTTGGCCGTTTGACGTTCCCAATTATCGCACGCGATGGAGATACACACTTTCAACGAATTAATTGGAAGGAGACCTTTGATATCGCGGCAAAGGCATTTCGAAAAATAACGCCAAAGGAGGTCTTTTTCTATTCATCGGGACGATCTAGCAATGAAGCAGGGTTTCTTATGCAAGTTATTGCACGAGCATACGGCACTGAAAACATTCACAATTGCTCATCTTATTGTCACAACGCATCCAGTATCTCACTTGAAAAAATTTATGGATCCAGCACATCTTCGATTGTACTTGCCGACCTTCAAAAAGCTGATCTCGTAATGATTGCAGGAGCAAACCCCGCCAGCAATCATCCTCGTCTCATTACAGAATTGGTAAAACTTCGCCGCCGTGGAGGAAAAGTTATTGTCGTAAACCCACTTCGAGAATTAGGCCTTGTCCGTTTTCGCCTCCCCGCCGATTGGCAAAGCATGTTGTTTGGCTCGGACATTGCAAACGTCTACCTCCAACCTCACATTGGTTCTGACATTGCACTTTTCAAGGGTCTTCTTAAAGGCCTTCTCGAACTTGATGGAATTAACCACTCATATATCAACGAATACACGGAAGGATGGAAAGAGGTATGCGACGACATTCAACACGTATCATGGAATGACCTCACCAAAGCCTGTGGAATATCGCGAAGTGATATGGAGAAAGTCACACGTATTCTCATGGAATCGAAGCGCGGAATTTTTTGCTGGACCATGGGTCTAACACAACACACTCACGGGGTAGATAATATATTTGCCCTAGCTAATCTAGCATTAGCACGGGGATGGATTGGAAAAACAGGATGCGGACTTCTTCCACTCCGTGGACATTCCAATGTCCAAGGTATCGGATCAGTTGGCGTCACTCCATCATTAAAAGAAGCCTTTGCAGAAAAAATGCGGAAAAGCTACAACATCCCTCTACAAAAAGGAAATGGGCTTGATACTTTTCAATCAATGGAAGCCGCTTCAGCGGGCCAAATTAAAGCAGCCTTTCTCCTCGGTGGAAACTTATTGGCCAGCAATCCAGATCGTACGTGGGCGGAGCAGGCACTCCAAAACATCCCCCTGACAATACACGTTTCAACAAAACTCAATGAAGGACATGTCCACGGCCGTGGTCAAATGTGTCTCATTCTCCCCGCACTCACCAGAGACGAAGAGCATCACGCCACCACCCAAGAATCAATGTTTAACTTCGTTCGACTCTCAGAAGGCGGAACACCTACGATCGCAGGAGAACAACGTTCAGAAGTTGATATTATCACCTCTCTTGCTGAGAGCATCTTACCTGCCAATAGATTCGAGTGGTCTGCACTTCGTTCGCACAAACAACTCCGCCATGCCATCGCACAAATTGTCCCTGGATACAAACCGATCCACGACATTGACCACACCCATCAGGAATTTCAAGTGAAAGGTCGAACATTCCATACACCACAATTTGCGACATCGACAGGAAAGGCTAGCTTCCATGTAACACCACTCCCTTCCTTTGCCCCTGCTCAAAACGAATTTCGTCTAATGACTGTTCGTTCAGAAAATCAGTTTAATACAGTCGTCTATGACCACAATGATCTCTACCGCGGCAACACGCGGAGAGACGTACTCATGATGGCGACAACAGATGCACAGGCTTTAGGCGTGACCGAAGGAGACCCCCTTGTCATCGAAACTAGCACGGGGCACCTGACTGTAGCCTGCAGTGTAGTTGATATCCCCGCTGGAAATCTTGCAATGTACTACCCCGAAGCCAACATCCTCGTTCCCCGAAACGTCGATACGCAGTCAGGAACACCTGCATTTAAATCCATAACCGCACGTCTTTGGCCCATCGGAAAAAATCGATAAGATTCGCAACACAGCCATAAAGTTCAACTAACACTGCCGTATCTTCAGACGCTAGTTGACCACTGTTACTTGAAACCCAAGTCCTTCTAGAGGTGTCACAAGGTTCAGATGCGTTGGGGGAACTTGAACTGTTGCTATTTGAAATTCGCGATGGGCAGGGTACTCTGAGCGAAGCTGATCGAACGCAGCCCAGCGCTCCTCGTCAACAAAACTCCAAGTACGACGAAAAGTACAATCATCATCTCTGATATCATATACGGTATGAACAACGTGAGTGAGAGCATCGTGGATATCCATATCTGACGATATAGTAATATCGATACCACCAGCAAAAGATGCAAAGTTTTCAGAATTCCATTCCGCTCCATTACCAAGAAATTCACGCACCGCCTCATAGGCCATACGAGTTCCCGCCATCTTCCCGTCAATAGAATGACCAGCAATATGTGGAGTAGCTAATGTGACAGCACGAAGAAGGTCAGGCCGAACTGCAGGTTCGCCTTCAAAAACATCCAGAATTGCCCCCGCAAGACGTTTTTCTTCCAATGCTTCAAGCAATGCAGAATTGTCAACCACCCCTCCCCTTGCCGTATTAATTAGTATCCCATGTGACGGGATCAGCTTAAGATTTTCATCGTTCAGCAGATGATGTGTTGGGTCAGACCCGGTCGTGGTCATGGGAACATGGCAGGTGACTATATCACTCTCCGCAAGTAACGTCTGGAGATCAACAAAATTTTTCCATCCCGTTGTGCGCTGCAACGGAGGATCGTTTTCCAAAACCTCCATTCCCAACGCGCGCGCTTTCGTAACAAGACGACTTCCCACCTGCCCTATACCAATCACACCTAGCGTTCGTCCTTGATAAAATGATGGTCCCAACGTAAGCAAGGCTGATATCACATATTCAGCAACAGAGTTTGCATTACTTCCAGAAGCGCTTACAACACCAATCCCACGCTCATGAAGATAGTTTAGATCAAGGTGATCTTCACCTGCAGAAGCATTGGCAACAAAACGAACAGATGTCCCATCAAGTAACTCTGGCCCAATCAGGGTAGTGGATCGAATGACCAGAATATCTGCATCACGAATGTGTTCTCGCGTAATGAGCCGTCCTAAAACACATTCAACATTTCCAAACGTCTCAAATGCCTGCTTTACGGATGGAATAATTGGATCGCCTACAATTTTCATTGAACTATCTCCTGCCTCTCGGCCACACCATACGCATACAACGACGCATAAATTCCATTGTAACGGATAAGCATATTATGGGAGCCCTCTTCAACAATTCTTCCCTTATCAACAACAAGAATACGATCGACACGTTGAATTGAAGTTAGTCGATGTGCAACTACGATCACTGTTCGTCCAGCCATCTTACGAAATAACCCTTCATATACAGACATTTCGGATTCATAATCTAATGCTGAGGTAGCCTCATCCAAAAGCAGTATTCGCGGATCCTTTACAAGAGCACGCGCAATAGCAATTCTCTGACGTTGGCCAGAAGACAAAGTCAATCCTTTTTCTCCAAGCACAGTATCGTACCCATTCGAAGATCGCTGAATAAACGCGTGCGCGTCTGCAATTTCACTCGCTGTAAGAATCTGCTTATCTGTCGCCGATATATTTCCATACCGAATATTATCCCGAATAGTGCCCGCGAATAACATCGTTTCTTGTGGAACTAACGCAATCTGCCGATACAATTCCTCAATTCGCACGGTGCGAACATCATGACCATCAACAAATACTGCCCCTTCGTCAGGATCGTAGAATCGGTGAATAAGGTTGAGTACTGTGCTTTTTCCTCCACCAGTTGGCCCAACAATGGCAATAACTTCACCAGGGCACGCGACAAAAGACAACCCATGCAATATCAGTTGTTTTTCTCTGTAAGAAAAATAAACATTGTACATTTCAATTTTTCCAGCAACGCACGGAAGCTCAAGCGCTCCGAAGGCATCTGTAATTTCAGGTTTGACCGCTAAAATTTCAAACACTCTTTCCATCGCGCCTTGAGCCTCCTTGAGTTTTGAAAAAAGCCTAGCCATGCTCCCAATAGGCCCAATCAAAATTCCTGCAAAGAGGATAAATGCAAATAGATCCCCAGGTGTCATCATCCCGTTAACGACCTGACTCCCCCCATAAGAAAAAACTGCGGCTGCAGCTAAAACAGTCAGAAAGGTAATGAGCGGAATGAAAAGAGCAAGGATCATTGCTCGCCGCAACCCAAGAGCTATAGACTGAGAAAGCACGGTCGAAAATCGCTGTTGTTCAAAATCCCTCTGGACAAATGATTTAACAACGCGAATGCTTGATACAACCTCTTCAACAATAACAGAGAGAGACGCTGCCTGATCTTGCATCCTAAGCGCTAAAGTCTTAAGTCGTGTCCCAAAGAAACGCCCTATAATCACAAGAAGAGGAAGAAGTAAAAGAATAACAACACACAGTTTCCAATTCATATAGATAAGAAACGCTGATGCACCACATAAAATAACCACATGTTTCGCAATATCTATCGGTGTTTCCGTAACTATCACTTGTATGGTTTCCACATCATTCATCAGACGAGAGATTAATTCCCCAGTTCGACGTGTTGAAAAAAAACTTAGTGAAAGACCGTGAAGATGCTGAAACACGTAACGTCTAACATCAGCAATAACATGTTGAGAAGTCCACGCTTGCAAATACAGATAACTACCAGAAAGCACTGCTTGGATAAAAAAAAGACTAACCAACATAATGGTTGTTTGCATAACCATCGCACTATCACGATCGACGGTTAGCGCATCCCACAGTGGTGCGGTCAGCCTAATCAACCAGAGATTGATTCCAGACGTACTCATTACAAGCAATAAGGTAAATATAAAGTTCACACGGTAAGGGCGAAGGAATGGAAGCAATGGACGCAAGCTGAGCACTACTGCTTTCTCTCCTTCAAGGAGACTGCGAGCCCCCTACACCGAGTAAGACACGCATTCATATCCTCTGGGATAGGAACTTCATACTCACAATACTTGTGGTGGACCGGATGAACAAAGCCAAGGAGAGCCGCATGTAGCATGGGACGATCGAATGTTATTTTTTCTAAAACATTCAAGTGCCGGCTACCGTAGACGACATCACCAACAATTGGGTGACCGATCGATGAGAGATGAACTCGAATTTGATGTGTCCTTCCTGTTTCCGGACGAACTTCAAGAATTGTCACGACTTTACCAACGCGCTCAATAACCTGAAACTTCGTGACAGAAGTCCGAGGTTTTGCTGTACGCGCCGACATTTTTTTGCGTTCCTTCATATCACGCCCAATTGGAAGATCAATGGTTCCGTGTGATTTTTTAATAGTTCCCATCACCACAGCCCGATACACACGAGTAATTGAATGAGACTTGAACTGCTTTGCAAGCAGTTGATGTGCGCTATCAGTTTTGGCAACCACCATGACACCTGAAGTCCCCTTATCCAATCGATGAACCAAACCAGGGCGCTCACGCCCTCCAATGGATGAAAGACTTCCCAAATGACCTAGTAGTGCATTAACTAAAGTACCTGTCCAATTTCCCGGCGCTGGATGTACAACGATTCCAGCAGCTTTATTGAGGACCACCACAACTTCATCTTCATACAGAATATCGAGAGGAATCGCTTCTGCCCGAATTTCAATTGG
>DCWI01000086.1 GCA_002328825.1 Nitrospiraceae bacterium UBA2166
CAAGCACTTGAAATAGTTCAAGATGTAACGGAAGGAATCAAGCAACTCGTCATGCGTGTTGGTTTCAATACAGGGGATGCCCTAATCTATCCTCAATTGACATGGCGTAATAATGGCATAAACCCACCACTAGAAAGTGGTCAGAAAAATGTGAAGGAAGCTTTGCTTGGGTCCTGTTATCAGATTTCAGCCTCAGTATTTTTTCAAGTGAATACCATACAGGCAGAGCGCCTTCTTGAGTACGTTATCGACAAGGTTATTGAGGTGCGTCCGCATGTTGTTGTTGATGCGTATGCAGGTGTCGGGGTCTTTGCATCACATCTTTCAGCATATGTGGGGAAAGTATTTGCAATTGAAGAATCTTTGCCAGCAGCAACTGATGCGGTCGTAAATTTGGCAGGTTTATCAAATGTAGAGTGGGTGATTGCGCGTGTTGAGGATATATTGAAAACGCGTAATTTTTCTCCCGATGTAGTAATTGTCGATCCGCCTCGTCGAGGTCTTCCAGCAAAAGTAATTGAGTTGCTAGTTGCATCTTCAGCATGTCGGATTGTTTATGTATCCTGTGATTCAGCAACTCTTGCTCGTGATTTACGACGACTGGTAGATCTTGGGTTTGGTTTGAGAGAAGTGCAACCCATTGATATGTTTCCCCATACCCAACATATCGAATGTGTCGCGATTCTAGATCGTGTGTCTGCGCCGTGAAACGGTTCCCTTTGCATTGGAAGATTCTCATTGGAATGCTTTTTGGTGTTGTCTATGGTCTTGTGTCAGCGACAGTTGGCTGGGGCCAATTTACCTCGAATTGGGTGGCCCCATTTGGGGATGTTTTTCTAAATCTGCTGAAGCTAATTGCGGTTCCACTCATTGTTGGGTCAATTATAACTGGGGTCACGTCGCTGTCGGATATACGAAAGCTTTCCCGGATTGGTGGAACAACTATTGTAATTTATATTGGAACGACGGCAGTTGCTATTACCATTGGTTTGCTTATGGTGAATGTTCTTCAGCCTGGTAAGGCTGTTCCTTACGCCTTGCAGCAGCAGTTGCAGGCAACTTATCAGGACGAGGCTGCCGTAGGAATGAATCAGGCTGAGGAAGAAAAGTCTCGTGGGCCTTTGCAAGTTTTTGTCGACATGATTCCATCTAATATCATTGGAGCTGCAGGTGATAATGGGAATATGCTGAATGTTGTGGTATTCGCGATTCTCTTTGGACTCGCGTTAGCCATGGTTCCCCAGCAGCAAGCAAAACCGCTGATTGATGTGTTTGCAAGTCTCATGGCAGTGACTATCAAGATTGTCCAGCTGATTATGGTCATGGCGCCTATTGGAGTGTTTGGGTTGATCGCCAAGACGATTAATGAGGTTGCCGCTGATGATATTGGAAAAGCTTTCAATCTTTTGGGGGCCCTTGGGTTCTATTGTCTTGTGGTCATTGGAGGACTTCTTCTTCATGTGCTGATCACCTATCCGTTTCTGCTCAAAGTATTCTCATCAGTCTCTATATTGCATTTTTTTTATGCTATTTCTCCTGCCCAACTTCTTGGATTTTCGACGAGTTCAAGTGCTGCAACTCTTCCAGTTACTATGGAGGTCTGTCAAAAAAGGGTTGGCGTTTCCAAGGAAATCTCGTCCTTTGTTTTGCCACTTGGTGCCACCATTAATATGGACGGAACTGCATTGTACCAGGCTGTTGCAGCGGTTTTTATTGCCCAGGCCATTGGGATGAGTTTGGACATTGGAGCGCAATTGCAGATTCTTCTCACCGCTGTATTTGCGTCTATTGGTGCAGCTGCTGTCCCTGGAGCGGGTCTCATCATTTTGGTCATTATTCTCGAGTCAATTGGAGTTCCAGCAGCAGGTCTTGCGCTTGTGTTGGGAGTTGATCGAATTTTGGATATGTGTCGTACTGCAGTGAATGTGACGGGTGATGCCACGGTTGCAACGGTAGTTGCCTCGATGGAAAACAGCTTGAGCGTGCCTGAAGGCAAGAGTCAAGAAATATGAACGGAGTTTGGCTGGAAGATGGCATTGTATCTCTTCGTGATGACCTGCCTTTTCCAATTGCTGGAGAACGTGAGGCGATTATTCGAGTGCTGAGTGCAGGGATCTGTACTACTGATCATGGATTAATTGATGGAATGTTTCCATATGTGGGTGTGATTGGGCATGAGTTTGTTGGTGTGGTTGACAAAGGCCCAGAGTCTGTTTCTGGACGACGGGTAGTTGGCGAAATTGTTTCGGCATGTCGACGATGTGTGGCTTGTCATAAAGGGAGAACATCTCATTGTCCAGAGCGGACTGTTCTTGGTATTACTAATCGCAATGGGGTATTTGCTGAATATACGGCATTACCTGTTGAAAATCTTTATGTGGTTCCTGAATCTGTTTCAACTGAATTTGCAACCTTTATCGAACCTCTTGCTGCAGCAATGCAGATTATTGAACAAGTCCATATCACTTCTAGCGATAGTGTTCTTGTTGTGGGTTCTGGGAAACTTGCCCAACTTGTTGTTCGGACATTGCTGTTGACAGGATGCGTACTTAGTTGTGTTGGACGTAGTAAGCGAACGCTCGCTCTGTGTCCCAAAGAGGTGGAGATGTATCGCGTTGACCAATTACAAGATACTCAATTCGATGTTGTCGTCGAGTGTACAGGAAATGCAGAGGGTTTCAAGATTGCACGACAGGCAGTCCGTCCCGCAGGAACGTTGGTGTTGAAAAGCACTTATCCGGGGGAACTTGAGATCGACTGTACATCCTTGGTTGTTGATGAGGTGACCATCGTTGGTTCACGTTGTGGCCCGTTTTCAGCAGCCATTCGACTTTTGGAGTCAGGTTATGTTGATCTTACCGCATTAATTGATGGCACCTTTCCTCTGAATCTGGCAATTGAAGCGCTTAGCCAAAGTCGGAGACCCGGAACATTAAAAATACTCCTCGACATGAGCTAATTCACAAAAAACTTGTTGCTGCATTGAATCTTGAAACGGGTTGTTTTCCAGCATGGAGAGTACAGTATACTAGCGATTTGAGGAGCTGATAGAATATTCTTGTGATTGCTTTTAGGTATACTTTCCCGCATTTTGTTCTGATTGGAAAATAAAGTGACTAATTTCTCACATTCAAAATCAATGGTTGGAAAGGTTGCGTTATTTCTTTTTATAGCAAGCGCAATCAGCATCTTCTTTTATCTTGATGTGCAGCAGTATTTGACACTCGAATCGTTAAAGAGCCATCGTAATCAACTGCTTGCATATACAGAGATGCATTACACCACAGTGGCATTGGTGTTCATCTGTCTATACTGCATTCAAACGGCGCTTTCTCTTCCTGGAGCAACCATTTTGACACTGAGTGCTGGTTTACTGTTTGGAAGTGTATTAGGGGCCCTTCTTGTAAATATCGCGGCGACGTCGGGAGCAACCATTGCATTTCTCACATCCCGGTATCTTTTGCATGATTGGGTAGAACGAAAATTTGGTCATCGGCTTGCGCCTTTACAAAGAGGATTCTCCAGAAATGCATTCAGCTATTTGTTAACCTTACGCCTAATTCCTCTCTTTCCGTTTTTTTTAGTAAATATGGTTTCAGGGTTAACCAGAATTCGGCCGATAACATACATCTTGGCAACCGCTGCAGGGATTTTTCCTGCTAGTTTTGTCTATACAAATGCAGGACGTCAGCTTGGTATGATCGATTCACTAGGTGAGATCGCATCTCCTCGGGTATTGGGGGCTTTTGCTCTACTTACAATTTTTGCACTGCTTCCTATTGCTTATCGGAAATTCTTTAGCCGCGAAGTTGAGGATGGAGTTAAACAATAAACAAGATGTTGGTAAGATCTAATATTAGTCGCGGAAATTATCGAATTGTAGGGGAATGCCAAACTCTTCTTCTTTGAGAAAAGCAATTACATCCTGAAGGTCATCTCGTTTTTTTCCTGAGATGCGTACTTTGTCGCCTTGAATTGCCGCTTGCACTTTAAACTTATTGTTTTTGATGATCTTGATCATTTTCTTTGCTAGTTCTGCTTCTATTCCCTGACGTATTTTTATAACTTGCCATGCATTCCCTACATTAATTTGTGGTGGGTTGAGATGTAAGCAGCGGATGTCAATTAGGCGACTAGAAAGACGTTTGGTAAGAATGTCAAATAACTGTTTGAGCTGAAACTCATTGGGGGCGTGCATGGTGACTGTGCTCCCCTCCAGCTCAAACTTGGCATCTGTTTTCTTAAAGTCAAACCGGGTTTCCAGTTCTCGGGTCGCTTGGTTAATTGCGTTAGTCACCTCTTGTGTATTGACTTCTGAAATGACATCAAATGACGGCATGGTTTCTCTCGCCCTAGGTTGTTACAGGAACTACTCCCAAGACAGTAACAGATTTTGTGTAGCTGTTCCAATCACCAAGTCTGATTTTTATATTTTAGGGGTTGAATACAACAGTTTTTTCGCATGACCAGTATGTGATGAAGATCGTATATTTTACAGAGTGGTGATCAAGAAAGGATGGCTGGAGTTATGCAAGACTACAAAACCTTATTGTTGCCGAGAAGTACCTTCCAATGCTTGGTTACGGATCATGCATGAGTGTCATTCCAACGAACCACCCAGCAGTTTCAGCAATCGCACTTATTTCTTCTCGGTTGAATCCAGAGGTAGGATTATAATTTATTTTTCCGTGGCCAGTTGTCTGCGCAACCTGACATTGGTGTACTTTGTCGATGAGAAAAAGATTCATTGAGAGAAGTCCAGTGCTGCTATTTCGCTCAAGATCTGGTGTCCAGGCGTTGACAAATATTTTTAGCAGCGCGACCTTATCATGTTCTGTGGTACTTGGAACGACGCGGTAGATATCTCGCCGGTGACCTTCGTCTATAAGTGCCTTATGAAGAAGGGGGAAAAAATGTTGAGGAGCTTGTCCGATATCGCTAATTTCTGGAACCTCGATGATTGTATATTGTCCTCTACGATCCGATGAACATCTAGGATATGTTATGGTCGATATCTTCTCTATGCTCTGATGAGTCTTTGTTTGGGTTGTTTTTGCTATACATCCAGAAATATTAAGTGTTCCGATGATGAGGAAAACAATTGTGAAAAAATACGTAAAAGAATTGCGATAAAGGGAGATCAATGTATCGTTTTGATAACGGTGTGCCGTGTTGATCGATGAGGGCATTCCGTTTCCATATTTGTTGGTTGCTCTCATAAGTCATTATAGTGCTTGATGTTTTTATACTCAACTTGAGAAGATGATTTATTGTTTTCATGATTTAAGTCGTTCTTTTTAGAGGCTCAAAGAGACATGGAACTGTTTTTTTATAATTGCCTTTGTCAAGATCTTTCGCGAGGAGAAGATAATATTTCGGGTGCGTATCAGGAGGCGATACGGCGCTTTGAGATAATTCGTGGGCAGTGCCCCGCACTCAAAGAGGTACTTGTTCCAAATGATATTTGGAATGACTTTCGTAGTAGTGTTTTTGCGCAGGGTGAAAATGTTTTTCATCAGCACATTCTTCTTGAAGCTTACTGGCGGGGGGAATTAACTCAGCTCACGACACCTGTCCACCGGTATCTCATTGATTCTGGACGGAGACGGACACGATTAAATAAAAACCACCTGAAGGATCTTCGAGAGGCATGGGCTCCTCAGGAGCTTCGTGCAAATCAAGGCCAAAAGGTACGTGCTTTTTGGGGACGATTAACGGAGCTGCATGTTGCTGAGTGGATAGAGAAGAGGGGGTGGACGATTTCAAACCTCGAAGCGTGGGGAGGGAAGCTGGATATTGAATGTACATCTCCAGATCAAACTGAATGTGCCATTGAGGTCACAAGTATTATTTCCGAAGACATGGACTACCTTATTGATATGAATCAGCTAAACCGGCAGGGTGTACCAGGAACGATGTCTCCGTATCAGGCATCAAATTTTGTTTTGTGGCGGGGGTTGGAGGCTGCCGACAAATTGCGTGATTGTGAAAAATCTAGGATTTCTTGCTTTGTAGTTTCCGAAGAAATTTGGCATGCTTTCGAGCCGTCATTAAGGGAAAGTTGGGGGCTCTGGGATACACCACGGTTTATTGAAATTCGTCCTAAAATTCAGCACGCAATTCAACGGAACAACCGGATCGATCCAGAGAATAGAGATAAGTTGAAACGACTTATCTCCACTTTAAATGCGATTTGGATCGTGCAGAAAAGTCTACGGCTTGAACTCTCTTCCCATCGTGTATTTTCATTCACGGAGCCTCCCCTTTCTCCTTTATAAAAGCATTGAGCTCTATTCCAGAAAGAACTATTTGAGTGTCTCCGAGAGTGAATGCGCGGGTGGGATAGATTTACTGCTGCATGAGGAACTGTCTTAAGAATGGTGGTGGCATTGATGTAGTGGAACCGATAGATCCAGATCAGGGTATATGAATTATAGCTTTGCGTAGTTGTTTAATAATATGGCGTCGTTGCTTGGTTTCAAGCCTGCGTTGTTGAGATGCGTAAGTTGGGGATGTTTTTTCCCTTAGTTGCGGTGTTTTAAGTGCAGACTGGATGAGCGCGGTAAGTTTCGCTATAGCGTCTTGACGATTTCGTTCTTGGGATCGGAATCGTCGTGAGGTCAGAGTTATTACTCCGCCATTTGTGACTCGTTTTCCAGCAAGGCGAATTAATCGAGCATACATTCCATTTGGAAGTGTCTGGGCCTCTGGGAGCGTATATTTGAGTTGAACCGCCGTTGCGACCTTGTTGACGTTTTGGCCTCCTGGTCCGGATGCGCGGATAAATTTCCATTCGATGGCTGTTTTGTTAATGAAACACGCTGGCATGAGTGGAATCATGAATTTTCAATACTCCGTGGAGCGTATATGCTAAGGTGAAAACCACTTATACCTGTATTTCCCTCACGACTCAATAAAACAATGACATTGAAATGGCAAACTCTTTGCTTGCTTGCGGTAGCAGAGTTTCTTGTTATGGCATTATGGTTTTCCGCATCTGCTGTTATCCCTCAACTTGCTCTTGAATGGAACTTAAATGTTGGCCAGCAGTCGTGGCTGACTATAAGTGTGCAACTTGGTTTTGTGTTTGGAGCATTTGCCAGCGCACTATGGAGTCTTCCTGATCGATTTCCCTCTCAATGGGTTTTTGCCATATCTGCCATCATTGGGGCGGTGATGACGGGAGCTATTGCATTGCTACCGATGAGCTTTGAGTGGGTCTTGATGTGTCGTGTGTTGACGGGAGCGATGTTGGCTGGAGTGTATCCGCCGGGAATGAAGCTGATGGCATCCTGGTTCAAAGAAGATCGGGGGTTTGCTATTGGTATTCTTGTTGGAGCATTAACTGTTGGTTCGGCTGCGCCTCATTTAATTACAGGGGTTAACCTGTTTGGAAAGACTGATGAGATTATTCTTTGGCGTCAGGTACTTGTAATTTCATCAGGACTCGCCGTATGCGGGGCTATTATTGCGGCTTTGGGTGTGAGGGCAGGACCTCTTCTTCCTGCTGTGAGCCCGTTTGATTGGAAATACGCTGGCCGTATGTGGAGCGACAAGGCAGTGCGTCTCGCCAACTTTGGATATTTTGGTCACATGTGGGAATTGTACGCGATGTGGGCATGGGTTCCGCTCTGCTTACTGACCAGTTATCAAGCTGCGGGGTGGGATAACAGTCAAGCCCATGTAGCTGGGTTTTTCACAATTGCTGTCGGTGGACTAGGCAGTGTTATTGCAGGAAAATTTTCAGACAAGATTGGTCGCACCCGTGTTGCCATTGTCAGCATATGTGCCTCAGCGGTATGTGCGTTTTTGGCTGGATTTGCGGTTCCTGTTCCAGGTCTCTTAACTGTTATTTGTCTCGTGTGGGGTTTTGTCGTAGTTGCGGAAAGTGCTCAGTATAGTACGGCGGTCAGTGAACTTTGTGATCAACGTTATGTTGGAACCGCATTGACAATGCAGACGTGTATTGGGTTTCTCGTGACCATGGTCACCATTCGTTGGATTCCTTCGCTCGTGGAACAACTTGGTTGGGGAGTTGCATTTGTGATGCTAGCAGCTGGGCCATCTGCTGGTCTTTGGTTTATGATGAGGTTACGTCGGTTGCCTGAAGCGATGAAAATGGCTTCAGGCAACCGCTAACTACGTTTCGGAGGCGTTCATGTTGCTCACGTTCAGTTGTAATACGTGTGACTGCAGGTTGAAGGAGTGTGGCTTGCCACCGTAGTAGTGGTCCGTGAGTGATGAGTTCTTCTATAGTTTTTGCTCTGGTGCAGATAATTGATTTGATCGCAGATCGTGATGCAAGAACTGACGCAGCAATGCCGAGCGCTTTTGCTATTTTTGCGCATTCTTTTCGCAGCATGTCTATATCTTGGATTTCGGTGGAAACTGTAGGTTTGGGTTTGGTTCGTTTTTTTTGTTGTGGCCATTCGTGCTCTAAAAGGATTGATGCTTTTTGTATTGAGTTTTTTAGGAGTTCCAGTCGGCGTCCATTGATGTGTCGAGGTAGCTGCGTGTTGCTAGTCAATGGCTGATTTGGATGTGCTGCAGCCCACGTGGCTAACATAAAGAGGTGTTGATTGTTAAGAATTTTAAATGGAGGGCGATCAGCTTGTCGCGATTCTTGGTCTCGCCAATACCATAGCTCCCGTAAATATGCGAGTTCTTGTCGCGTTAGTTTCCCGATATGTTTGATTCTCCACGCGTCATCAGGGTCGCGTTGTGTATCTTTTTTTGAGGAATTAACCATAGCTTGACATGCCTCGCGGTGCCACTCAGATCGTCCAACGTGATCCATCTCGGTACTCATACGATTTGCAACGAATTCGAGAAACCGCGTGTCAGTGTATGCATAGTCCAATTGCATGGGGCTTAATGGACGCAGGGACCAATCTGATTTCTGTCCTTGCTTTGTGACGGTAGTGGAAAGATGACGTTGGATTAAGGCAGCAAGACCAGAGTGTTCGTACCCAAGAATTTGCGTGGCGATCATTGTGTCGAAGACCTCACCTTGTGGTTGAAACCCAAAGGAGTTTCGTAGCATTCGGAGATCGTAGTCTCCTCCATGAATGATCAGTGATTTGCTAGACAGTACGATGAGAAATTGGGAGAGATTTATTTTTGCGAGCGGATCAATGAGGTAGTCAGCACCATGAAATGAAATCTGGATTAAACAGATTTTCTCAAAGTAATGATGCAAACTGTCCGCTTCTGTGTCGAGTGCTACTCTGTTAGCGTGCTCAAGCCGTGTGTTTAAAGTGGCTAATCCGGAATTTGTATCGATGTATTGAAATGGGGTGTTGGGTTTATGCAAGAACAGAATCCATTCGATATGTCAGATGATGGCAAATATGTTCTCGTTCTGTTGATTTATTTGGAGGGATAATATTTAGTAAATCTCATATAGAAATAAAATAATCTATTTTATTCTCATTTTTGAAATGCTTGTCAAATTCTTTTTTATAGATATTCTCTAGGTTATATGTTTTCGGTACACATTGAACATTTTTATAATCTTGGTTCAAATACAGTTGACTAAGCATTTCTTTGTCCTCATTCCACATAACATCAAATTTTATATTGACTAATTTTAAAAGCGGTTTTCTAAAAAAATAAATAAAATTTGATACTGGTATACTCAAATTATTTATTATCTCAACATTATCATCTTTATTTATCATAGAAACTTTAAAGAAAAAAACATTTTTTGAAGTTAAGTCTAAATAGACCTGGTGGAACATCTTTTCTTCAGGCATAAGTTTCTTAATTGAAATAAATCGCCTTATTGGAGACCAAGGTAAAAAATTAAATATTTTAGTTTCATAGTAAAGTATTTGTTCAGTTTCATTTTCAGTAATTACTTTAAAATCATTAAAGCTAGTTCTATGCTTGAATAAAAAATGTGTGTAATCAAACATAATTTCTAAGCATATTTTAGGTGTAGTTTTGATTTTTGTAATTCTTAAAAAATTAAGATATTTCAAACTTTCTCTCCTACAATGTCAGTAAATATTTTACATCCATGCCAATGACAAGTTATGACATTATCATGCAAAAATGCTTTTTCTAAAAATGATCCTTGGTGAGGGCACCTCCTACTAATTATAAAATTCCCTTTAGATGATGATACACTTATTTGGTCATTATTTATTATTTTCATAGATTTTATTGTCCTGTATTTATAGATAAATAATAATCTATTTTTAACTCTTATAATATGTTATTTTCATAGTCATTCCTGTGGAGGGATGCCATGGCCTTTTGGTTAATTAAGTCGGAGCCGTCAGGATATTCTTGGTCTCAGATGGTTCAGGATCATCAAGCACCATGGGATGGTGTTCGGAACTATCAAGCTGCAAATAATATGAAGGCGATGAAGTGTGGTGATTACGCATGTTTCTACCATTCAAATCAGGGGCGTGAGATTGTTGGAATTGTAATTGTGGTCAAGGAGTATTATCCTGACCTCAGTGACTCATCGGGCCGTTTTGGAATGGTGGATGTGCAAGCGGTCAAACCGATGGGGATCCCCATCTCGCTTAAGGCAATTAAAGCAAACCCTGCTCTTGCTGATTTACCGTTAGTACGGCAATCAAGGCTCTCGGTTATGCCGATTCGAGCCCATGAGTGGAGAATTTTGTTACAAATGGGTAACACTGTCGTGTAGTACGTGTTGTGCACATTCACTACCTTGAGCTTCACTTCATCATCCTAATATTTGCTGTACAATCATATTACCAGTGAGATTTTTTTCTTGCACCACACCAGCAGGATCAATCACGATGAGGATGAACTTTCCATCTAACGGGGGAAGTCCTTTGCGCTTTATTTCTCTCGATTTTTTCTGATTTTTCTTAATGCGATTAATCGTGAATGTCTTGATGAGTTGATCTTGCGTATCAAATATATTGTCATTGGAGAGGAATATTGAGACGGGGAATGGACCGTGAGCTGTTGCTTCCCCGATATTAGCTAGCGAGAATTTTACCACAAGCTTTTCTCCTGATGACTGGACCTTCCTCCTCACGGAGGTAAATGTTGCAGTAAGATCTGCTTGGCCACTACCATCGCTAATACTGTCGTTGTTTCTGTCAACTCCCATCCGCCACCCTGATCCTGGTGGAACACAGGTGTAGGTCAGCTCTTGCCCTTGTTGGGAGGCAAGGGCTCGCAATGCTGCATCGGTAAGAGAAGATTCATCGGTGCGGTCGCTAGTGAACATTCCAGTGCTATTGTTCATGACCCAGCCACGTGCTTTGCCATTGATTATTCCCTTAATGATAAGATCACATTCTGTTGGGTTTTTGTGATTCATGAGCAAGAAGGCGGTTTGTGCACGCGTAATCATTAGGTCAATACGGGGGCCAACGGTTGCTGCATTTGTGGATGTCAGGGTCACTTGTTGCCCGACGATTGGTGCAAGGTCAGTGTCAAATGCCAGAAGAAATTCCTCAACCTCTCTCCGCTCTTGGTCGGTGTTAAAGGCTGCGCGGCGTAACTCTGAAAACACAGTAGCCTCATTGAATCGAAAGAGGGTGTCAATGCTTCCGTCATGCAAGAATCCTGAGCCTCGAACCTGATCGCCCTGGTGTTCCATAGTGGTTGTGTCGAAAAATGAGGTTTGTGGCATGCCGAACATACCAATTTTTTGGTACATGTTTCGCAGATGAGGAATCTTCACAATCTGGGGCTCATTTTTGAACCCGACCGTTCCATCGGTGCCAAATTCGCCAAAGATTGGGTCAAGACTATGACATTCTTTGCATGAGAAGCCAGGGTTTGTTGGTTTAATGTAGAAGCTTCGTCCGGCTTGTTGCGATGGGGTTAATGTATTGTTTAGTGGGCGCACAGGGTTGGGGGGAAGAACGATGTCCAAACTAAATCTTGCAAAGGCAGCCATGTCAGCGCCGCGAAATGGAGTCGCTGGATCGTTCCCCATAAGGCCTTCAAAGGCCGCAATGAATTTTATGAATGCGGCAAATTCGTCGTCAACGTGACCTTCTGGATCGTTTCCGCCTGTGCGATCACCTCGCCAGTGCATCGAACCATTGTTAGCCATGCCACGCATGGTCTGAGTGGTCATGGGCCCTTTCATTGGATGGAGTTCTGGAACGTTTCCTGTGCCGTTAATGTTTGGGAATAGTTCTGGGGCACCTTGTCGCTTGATTTCAATCGGATTGTTCACGACGTGGCCATCTGGATTTCCCAGATCCCAAGTAAGGCTGTCAAAGTCCCCAAATACATGACAACTCGCGCAGGAGGCTTCGCCGTTACTAGATGATAATAATGCATCGTACAAGAAACGCCGCCCGTTAACGATGTGCTCAGGTTCTGGATTGAACATTCTAATGTGAGCAGTTTCGGTTTGGGAAGCAAGGTCAATGATGGAGATAGAATTGTCAAATCGTGTGAGCACATATAAACGTTGGTGTGTTTCATCGAGGACAACTCCACTGGGGCCACCTCCGCTTACCTTGATGTAGTTTGCACTTGTGTCTGTTGGGTCAAAGGTATTAGTTTCGATCTCAGTTGTGTCAAAGACTCCAATTTTGCTTGATCCAAATGCTGCGACGTAGAGTGTAGTGCCATCGCTTGAAATAGCCATATCGACTGGAGTGGATAAGCTATGTTGTTTCACTTCTGCTGGAGCTGGGCGTACATCATAATTAATATGTTTATTGAGGTGGCGAGGGAGAACTTTCGTGTTGTCGAGGATAGTAATTCCCATTTCGTGCAGATGGCCTTGGACTGACGTGGGCTCTTCGTCCGGCTTTGCTCCCACTGCTTGCACAAATGCACCCGATCCTTCAAAACGAACCTCGTTATGTGCGTCACTCATTGAAACATACACTTTCTCGTTTATCGGGTTGACCAGCATATTAAAGAGTATGGTGCCAACGTGGGCAAAGGAGGCTGTTTCCTTGAGTGTCGTCGTATCAATAGCGAAGACATCGATATCGGGGAGGTGAAAGCGAATTGCATTGTTCCAATTGCGGTTAAGTTCATCAAGCCATGTACCAGTCGTGTTGTCGAACTTGACGACAAGACCGGTCTCAGGGCGACGATCGCCGTTGGCATTATGGTGGGGTAGTGGCATTCCTCCTGGCATGGAAACCCCTGAAACCAAACAAGGGCCTTCGACGATGTTATTGGCAATGTTGGCATCGCTGGTGTTGCACACCGCTGTATCTGTTACCGTTGCCGTTTGATTACCCGAGTGGAATACGGCAGCATAGACGGTGTTTCCATTTGGGGTTACGGCTAAGGCGCGAGGGGTGTCTCCGAATAGTTCTATAATCTTTAACGGGGTTCCCCCTAGAGTGTCTCCAAGATTAATCGAGTCAAACACCCAGATGTCGGCACGTGGAATACTTGGAGTGGTAAGTTGGGGGTCTCCGGCTCCTGGTACAGACGCAATAGATGGATGGGTGCGATGTTGTCCACGGTGTGCTGTGGTGATGAAGGCGCGGCCTTTGTTGGGTCCACCAAAGACAATATCACGAGGTTCGTCGCCGACGAGGAGCGTTCTGATTACACGTGGCGGTGTTGAGCTGAGGTCGATAATTGAGACGCTGTCCGAGAGGTGGTTGGTTACCCAGATTTCGGTATTTGTTCGTGCTGCCACTGCAACAGGTTCCATTCCCACTGGGACCGAATGCTGATGTCTGATCCCCTCATCGGAAACAGTAAAAATCTCGATGCGATTATCTGGGGTGTTGGTTGCAAAAAGGAGAGTCCCATTTGGGGAGAGTGTTAGTGGGCGAACCTGCCCACTCTCAAACGTCGTAAAGGATGCCAATGCCATTTGTGAGTCAAGGGAAGGTGAGAGAAAAGGGGAAAAAATTATAGCTAGAATGCTGAGCGGAAGGCTTTGGAAACCACAACGTTTGATATATAAGATGCTCATTGTTTAGCTATCGGTGTTGTCTGTATTGACAATACACAATGGAGAGAGGTGGTTGCAAGAAACGTTTTGTTTTTTCCATCCTTCTTGTTTTGTCTGGGTGGGGGGAATTTAAATAATTGTTCTTCCCTTAGAATTTCAAAGGAGGGTGTAAACGAAATATTATTGAAGCGTTTTGGAATTGGGAAGATGGAGGTGAAAGTAGCGGAGTAGCCACAAAGATTGCTATGCCCCCGAGTGGAGATCACCGTTTGTCCTTTTGGACTGAATCATTTTTTCTGGTAGAGGTAAGGTTAGGCATGGTTCTGAGGTTGTTAGTTCTTATTGGGGAAGTTGGTGGGTTTTGGGTATTGGGGTGGTGTGGATAGTGTGATCATGGCATCTTTGATACTTTAGAAAAATAAGAGACCAGCGCTCGCATGCCTCCGCTCGCTTGTCCCCAATCAAACTGTTCGTTTGGTGCGTGGTAGCCGTGTTCGGGAAGGCTAAGACCTAGGAACACAATCGGGACGTTCCATTGTTTATCAAGTTTTGGAACTGCACCGATAGATCCACCTTCTCGGATAAAGACCGGATCTTTGCCAAAGCCTTCTTTGAGAGCCTCGCGAACGGCAGTAACATATTGGTTAGTCAGTGAGCTTGTATAGGGACGAAGCATTCCGTCGCTATAGACATGGACTGAAGGGTTTGCCTTTGTGACATGACTCCGAAGTAGCTTAAGTATTTGTTCTGGTTTTTGGTTAGGGACAAGACGCATGCTGATTTTCAACTCCGCTTGTCCAGGAACTACAGTTTTGATTCCTGGACCAGTGTAACCGCCAACAAGACCGTGCACTTCAAAGGTTGGCCAAGCCCAAATTCGTTTGAGCAGGTCTGCTGGTTCTTCCGTTCGAATTGTTCGTAAGCCATGTGTTCTCTTAAAGTGCGCGACCCGAAATTGTGAAGAGAGGAAGTTTTTGATCTCGTTTTGAGATGGTGGAATTACTGTATCGTAGAAGCTAGGGATATGTACATGACCGGTGTGTGCATCTGCGCATGTAGTCGCGATGGCACATAATTCGGCGAGTGGATTTCGTGCGGCGCCTCCGGTTATGCCTGAATGAACATCGGTTTTTCCTGTCTGGAGGCAGAGCCGTGCTCCCAGCATTCCTCGAAGTCCATAGGGAATAGCTGGGCGCTTCCGAGAAACCCAGATAGTGTCTGAGACAATGACGGAGTTTGGCTTGGGAATGAGGGATTTTTGTTTGAAGACATCCCCAAAATTCTGGCTTCCAATCTCTTCTTCACATTCCCATAAGAACTGTACATTAATCGGGATTTCTGTCTCAGCTGCATATTGAGCGGCAAGCAGAGCCGTTATCGCTGGCCCCTTATCATCTGTACTGCCTCGCCCATAGTAGATTCCATTCTTTTTGCAAAATGAAAAAGGAGGATTACGCCATTGTGGCTCTTGAGCAGGCTGGACATCAAGGTGATTGTAGATGGTAACTGTTGGAAAGCGCGAGTCAAGAAACCATCCTCCAGAGACGACGGGATATCCTGCTGTTTTAATGATGCGAGCTTTTGCACCAAGAGGTTTGAAAAACTGGGAAGCAAGTTTTGCTGTGCGGTGGACAGCACCTGCATATTGCGGATCTGCGCTGACTGATGGAATTTCAACTAGTTCAGCAAGCATCTCCTCGAACCGAGGTTTCGCAGCAGTAATATAGCTCTTAAGGTGTTTGGTGTTTGCAATCATAGCAATGTTTCGTCAGGGTTTGCAGGATGGTATCAGGGTTGTTAGCGATCCTTTACTGGCTTACTCCGCAATCATCTCAGAGTGACTGTCTTTTATTTCGGAAGGGATTCTTAAACAGGCTATTTCGTCGCCCCATGTTTTTTCAACAATTCAACCATGCTTTTATTGCGCATCACTGTTGCAACATGTAACGGGGTTTCACCATCGTTATCTTGAGCATTTACATCAGCTTTTGCTGTGATAAGGCGCACTGCAATTGGATAATGTGATTTTACAACTGCAACGTGGAGCGGGGTAATGCCGTCAATGGTTTTCACATTTACATTAACATTCTTGGCAATCAGCAGATCGACAACATCCTCTCGTCCGTGAAGTGCGACGAGGTGCAGTGCGGTAGTGCCACTCTTATCTTCAGTATCGACATTTGCTCCTTTATCAATGAGGCGGGTTACCACGGCTTTGTGTCCAAAAAATGCTGCCATGTGGAGGGGCGTTTTTCCATCATTTGTTTTAGCATTGATGTCTACGCCTGCGGCGATCAGCATGTCGGTTACTGGAAGATGGCCATGGTCTGCGGCTACATGCAGTGGAGTGAGTCCGAGGTCATTTTTGACGCTGACTTGTGCCCCAGCAAAGATCAATTGGCGTGTGACGGCGTCGTATCCAGCAAGTGCTGCCAAATGTAATGGTGTTGTTTTCGTTTCATCTATCGAGTTGACGTTAGCTCCAGCACTGATAAGGCCATTAACTTCGGCGACGGATCCTTTTTTTGCAGCATCGTGAAGTGCGAGATCAAGAAGTGATTCTGCGAATGTTGGTGACAGTACGACAAAGAACATTGCAAGGAAAAGAAGGCTGGAAATACAATGTTTGGCCATGACGTCCTCCCTCTTAGAATTGTGATGATTCGTCGTTGTTCTAGGTGAGGTAGTGTTTTGTCTCTCTGAATAAAAGCATACGCTTTTTTAAATAGGAAAACTACGTTTATCATGCGAGTGAGAGGCAATTGAAGTTCTATGCTTTGGCATGTTGCCTGTGGATAAGTTGTGTTTGGTGAAGAAAACATTAAAAACAGGCGCTGACCAAGGCTACGTGAACAATCCCTGTTTTGTATGTAATTAGACAGCTAGTATTTTATGCTTGACATGGATTCACCCTGAGTTTAGCCTCGAATGTAAATTGTCTCAGACAAAATGTTGGGTTGATTCTAAAGGGGAAGGGTTTTAATATTTTGATATTGTGATGAAGGAGAACAAAATAAGGCGTTTGTGCCATTGAGGGTTTTTAGGCATTGGTATTTCCAAAGTGGCTTATAAAAGGCTAGGCTTTTGTTGGGTGCTGATGAGGTATTACACCATTATTGAAGAGTGCATTATCATTTGCTATCAAGCGAATGATAATGGGGGACAAATCGTATGCACATATTCTTGTTAAGAAGCCGTAACTGTCTTGGCGCGTTCTCTGTGCAGGATATTCAGTTGTGTACGCAGGTTGACTGTTACTGGGAAGGCTGCTTTGCTTGGATGACGATAAAGTCTTTGTTTCCAATGAACTCATCGTTAGCAAACAATCTAAAGTCATAACGCCCTGGCGTTTGAAACTGAACTCGTAGCATGGTGATGCCGTAATCGACGATTTGCAACCGATCTTTGATCGTTATCATGGGAAGAGTGCTTTTTGCAATCTGTTTGTCTTGATCTAGATGAACGAGTGTTAGCGAGAAGGTGTAGTTTCCTTCGGCATCAGTGATGCAAAAATAGATGCTCATCGAAGGATAGTTGCAAGGGAAGGCTTGCGATGCAAGATGCGTAAAGATTCCGACAAGGCTTTTCTTTCCAGTATTTCGGTCTTCAATAATCGTGTCACACACCACGATTGCTTGGAGAGACGGGCGTAAGCTCATTTTGTTTTTCCTCAGTGAGGTAGGTGAACGAAACAGGCTATCTCAGCTTTATCAGAAGATCAAGGAGCTAATTGTTTACTAATCTGCAGGGCAGCATGTGACATTGTTGTGGTGGAGTGAGTTGCAGGTGTCATCTTTTATTGCTGTGGGTATAGTATTTGGTAGTGACTTTGAATCTTTCTCGTCTATACATGTAGACGATGTGCATTTGATATTGATATGAGGTAGCCGTTTCACGTTGGAGATTGCACCTGATGAAAACCGCTTTATTAACATTGATTTTCTTTTTGGTGTATGTTCCGGAGCAAGTATCCGCGATGCGGGTCAATCCGCTAACACTTGAACAGATGATTGAGAAAGCTGAGATAGTATTTGTTGGACAATGTCTTACAAGTACAGCACAGGAAGACTCGTACTTTGGACAGACCATTACGGTAACGGAATTTGCAGTGAGTGAAGTATTGAAAGGGAACCTTGGCAAAACTCACCAGATTAAGCACTATGGAGGAGCATTTGAAGGCAATTCGCGGCACATTGTGGGAATGCCAACCTATACTCCAGGACAAGATGTCATTCTTTTTTTATACGGGGAAAGCCAATATGGATTAACCAGCCCGGTTGGGATTTGGCAAGGGGTATTTAATTTCGTTGGTGATGGAGAATCATCTTCGCCATCGATGGTAGTTAACGGCATTAACAACACCGGGCTTTTGCTTGGTTTTCACTTTGACATGCTCTTGAACGCTGAACGTCTCTCCGATCCTCAGAGAAAGGCCATACAGAGGCAGGCTAGAGTTAATCGAGGCCCAATTTTATACGAGGATTTTCGACTAATCACCAAGATGTTGATTGGTAGCAATGAGTAAGTAGGGTAGTACCGTGATGGTAGGTGTTGTGGAGCGTTGGCAATCAATTGTGATATTTGCTTTGACTGCTCTATTGTGTTCGTTTGGACTGGCTGTGGGCGGGGGACCGTTTGTAATCAATACTGAAGGAGAGCCTCAGGTGTGGAATACGACACAACCTATTCCATTTCACACCGATCTTGGACCGTTGGGCCTTCTCACCAATGCAGAGGCTGTTGCATTGGTAGAGGAAGCATTGCAGGTATGGGAAGCTGTGCCTTCCTCCTCTGTATCTTTTACTGCAGCAGGTTCATTGCCTGTTAATGTGACGGGTAGCAATGTTTTTAGCATATTAGGTATCGCGGGTGATGGAATCAGTCCAATTATATTTGATCACGATGGCTCAGTTATTGATGCTATTTTAGGAAGAGGAGCAAGTCGTGATGTTCTAGGGTTGACGGCGATTGAATTAGGTGTATCTGATCGTATTCTTGAAGCACAGGCTATTCTCAATGGCGCTGTCCTTGATGGCAGCCCTGCTCAACTTACTGGTGCTGATGATGTGTCACGGGACATTTTCTTAGCAACCATTATTCACGAATTCGGACATTACATCAACCTCGATCATTCACAGATAAATAGTGAACTTGCATTTGATGGGGATGTGACCAATGACGATAGTCTTCCGACAATGTTTCCGATAGCGTTGGATAGTGAGAGCAAGAGTACCTTGCACTTTGATGATGTTGCAACAGTTTCGACGCTTTATCCAACGGCAGATTTTTTAACATCAACAGGATCCATTGAAGGTGAAATTTTCTTAGGGGATGGGGCAATACCATTTCAGGGTGCGAATGTGATTGCTCGTCGTACAGTTGATCGTGTTCGGGATGCGACATCCTACGTTTCCGGCGCTTTATTCAAGAATAATTTTGGTGGAGGAACTGGTGATCTTGCGCTCAAAGGGCGGTACAAGGTTTCTGGTTTACTGCCCGGCGATTATACTATTGAAGTTGAACAGATTCATCCAACCTTTACGGGAGGTTCAAGTCTAAATCCACTTGACCCCCCCGCCATTCTTCCTGGGCCAGAAGAGTTTTATAACGGAGAGCAGGAAGCGGGATCGACTGTAGAAGATAACCCGAGTGAGAAGACTGAAATCAATGTTTCTGCCGGAGAAATTGTTAGTGATATCGATATCCTTCTTAACACCCTGAAGCTCGAGGATAGTGCCATTGGCCTCGCACTTGAACTGAAAAAATTTAAGTACAAAGCTAAAGAATCTGGCGATAGAATTACAGCAAAACTGAGCGTCACTGATCTTGGAGAGAGTATTGTCAATAGGCCTGTGTCGATCAAAATGTGGGTTTCAGATGATGCTATATTTGATATCAGCCGTGACAGGCTTGTCGCGATGGATGAAATTAAACCGGAGAACCTTACTGTGGGGAAACCGTTTGATGTCAAATTAAAATCCGGCAGACTCTTTGGACTTGATGGAAAATTTGGGATCGTTGTCATTGAAAGTAAGGATGAAAGTAATCAGCAATCAGAACTGATGAATCAAGTGGTCCAACGGATTGGTGGTCGGGGTTGTATTAAGGATTCGTTTCGTCTCGAGCGTGAATCAAATGACAGCTTGGCAAACGCACAATCGTTGGGCAAGATAGGACTCAGTGAATGTGTGATGGTAAATGCTACTCTTACAGACAATAATAATGTGGTGGTCGATGAGGACGTATTTCGGGTGACTGTTAAGGAACCCGCTGTACTTGAAATTACCCTAACACATGATGCAACCAACGAGTTTGATGCTCTCATCTTTGGTCTCGGCCGGATGGAACTTTGCGATGATGTTTGTTCGTTTGTAATTCCTGATGGGGAAAATGTCCCCGTGGCTATTGTCGTTTCTCCGTTGATTGGAGTAGGGAGTTACACTTTAAATGTCCAAGCAGCACTCTTGGATTGAGGGAGGTGAAAAACATTCGGTTTTTGCCGTTAAGAGTTGTTGAGAGTCAGTGCTAATTAGAATCGAGCAATGACATTCCGCGTTTTTTGTGAAGGTGTTTACTTGATTTGATGTTCAGTAAATTTCCCACCGTCCTTTATTGTAGTAAGCGGGGAAGACTGGGCGGCTTTGGCGGTTCACTGCGACTTCATTTTCTCGCTCAAACAGCCCCTTGCCAAAGTGCACCATTCCAATGATGGCCTCGTGGTTGAGAAAGCGCGTTTCGACGTTGTCAAACTGCACCCCAAGTATCGCCTGTTTCAGCGTTGTGCCTGACATCACTTCTTTGTCGATTCCTAGGACGAATCCCCAGTCTCCGAGTGTTGGCACGTTGTTATGGTAGGGGAGAACGCTAAAACCGGCTTCAGCCATCGTCTTCTTGATTGAAAGAAAAGCCAGTGGCGCAAAGAACGGGCTTGTCGCTTGGGTGACGATGGTTCCGCCTTTGTTCAGGTGCTTGAGGAGCAAGCGATAGAATTCCAACGAATACATTCGTGCGAGGTCGACGGATTGTGGGTCGGGGAGGTCGATGATAATGGCATCAAATTGATCAACTGTGTTCTGAAGAAAGGCCGCGCCATCTTGATTGATCACTGTTACCTTTGAATCGTTCAATGCGTTTTGATTGATTTGCAGGAGAACAGGGTGGGTTGATCCAAGTTTGGTCATGCTTGGATCTAGATCAATGAGGGTGATGCGATTGACATCGGAATACTTCAACACCTCACGCGCCGCTAGGCCATCCCCTCCCCCAATAATCAGAATATTCTCTCGATGGGAGAGAAGTGACAGTGCTGGGTGGACAAGTGGCTCATGGTAGCGTTCTTCGTCGTACGTGCTGAATTGTTGGTTTCCATTAATAAAGAGCGCAAATTCGTTTTTCCAGCGCGTCATCACTATTTTCTGATACTGGGTTTGTTTAGAAAAGATGACAGTATCCCGATATTTTGCTTTTTCGCCATAGAGGATGATCGGGTTTGCGGTTACAAGGAGTCCTATTAGCATGATAGATGTTGCGGTCAATCCGGTGGATAGCTTTCGTGGGGAGGTGAGTTTTCCATAGCATCGAACGAGCAGGAGTGATGCAGCTGCAGCATTGATGCTTCCAAGGATAATTGGGGTGTAGGTGAGGCCTAGATAGGGGAGGGCGATAAGGGCAAAAAATAGCCCTCCGAAAAGTGCACCGTAGTAATCTTTTTCCATTACTCCGGAAATATTTGTTCGCAGTTCTTCGTAGGTCGCATTAATGCGCGTAATAAGAGGAATTTCCAGGCCAATTAACAGGCCAATTCCGATCGCCCAGGGATAGATTACTAGTTCAATGGTTCGGAAGAATGGAGACAGCGCATAGGCTGCCACTGCGGATGTTGCGCACAGGATTGAAAGGCTAAACTCAAGAATGATAAATGTTTCAAGGAGATGGGTCGTGAAGTGGCGACTCAGCCGGCTTCCCAAGCCCATAGCGAATAACATGAACGAGATGATCAGGGTCCATTGCAGGACCGCGTTCCCAATGAGGTATGTGGCGAGTGTACAGAGGACAAACTCCGCCACAATGCCAGCAAAGCCTGTGGCAAAAAGGCAGATCTTTAGAAGGTTAGAGACACCAGCCGATGATGAAGGACGATCCAATATAGGAGAACATGATGATGTAGGCTGCGCCGAGGTTTGGGCGTTCTTGCTCGACAAGTTCAGCAGCCATGCTCGCGCCGGGCAATAAAATCTTGTCCGTTGCGACGCGGATGAGTGGAAGGGCGATAAGGCCAATGCCGGTATAGAGCCCAAAGGTTGTCAAGTTTGTGTTCCAAGATTCAAAGTCACCGCTGACCGCGTAGCGAAGGATATTACCCATGCCAATGAGGGCGCCTGCAAACGCCACGCCAACCGCTGTGTTATCGCGTTCAATATGTTCATGGATACTATATGGTGTAATACGCTCGTAGAGAAGGCTGACAATGACAAGGGTGAGCTGACCAAGCCCCCAGAATGCTAGGGCGGTCCAGATGGTTCCACCTTCTCCTGAAATCGCTCCGAAAAGAATCAGTCCTGTGGCGATGTATGTTGCACTCACAACTACGCCAGTTCCGACATTCTGATCACGAATAATTTCCGTCGTATTATCAAACTGGTAGAGAATCAGGCGATTGTTAATGACGGTTGAAATGTTTAGCAATGCAATTGCGAGTAGGCCATAGAGAAAAATATCGATGAGGTCATCTGCTAAACCAACCGATGGGCCAACGAGAGCGCCTCCGATCACAAGAATCAGCCCAAAATAGTATCCTGCAAGGCTGATCGCAAGTGCCGCGTTGTTTTTCTGAAGGAGTTCTTCGTTAACCCGAAACTCCCGATGAAGGAGATCGAACACTATTTTGCCTAACCAGAAGAGAGTGTACGCGCAGGTGAGATAGATTAGTGCGAATATGGTGGTGTCAAGCGTCATTCTCTTCCTTTCACCTTAGGCTACTTTCCAAATCCCATTCCGCCGCCACGACTGGGAAAACTACTGCGGCCAGCTCGACGCTGAAATTTCCTCTGAAAGCTGTCGCGTTTCATTCGATCTTTGGCAGTACGGCGATCAAAAAAGGTTGGTTTAGTTTGCCGGGTGACTGTGCCTTGAGTGCCATATTTTTGAGCGCCGCCTTGCTTGGGTCCGTAGTAGGGGCGTCGCTGTGTACGATGGGTTTGATATGTGTCATAGTCGCGTCGAAAAATTGGTCCGCGTCCCATGCCAAGCATATCGCGCATGAGGGCATATTGGCCATAGAACATCCAAAACGATCCCCCGCTCCCGGTTTGCCATGATCCATATTGAGAGTTTCCCACGTAGCCATATCCTGGAGGATGCGCTGTTATGTTAACGCCGGAGGCGGTTTTCGAGACTAGGGTCATTCCGAGGAATGATTTGTTCGTTTGATAATCAGACTTTGATACCTTGAGCCAATCTGTCGTGATGGCACGCTCACCCTGAACAATTCGATATTTGTGATAATAGATGGGTACAAACGTGCCAGATTCTTGCATGTCTTCAAGAATGATAGAGTAGTCTGGTGCGGATGCGAGTTTTGTTTGAAGTTGTTCCAGTGGGGGAGTGCTCGAGCATCCAAGGGGAGCCAGAGTAATGATTAATCCCATAAGAGCAATCAAGCTCTTGAATGATGCTAACGTATTTCCACCCTCTTCCTCGTAGGTAGGGGCGCGGGAAGATAAAGTCTTCACAGGCTTCCTATAAAAAAGTTGTACTGCGTAACCATCCTTTGGTAGGACGCATTATACATGAAACACTCAAAAGACAAATGTAAACGGGCCGATATTCAAAAAGTTTTATTTTGTACGGCCAAGGGTTGGTTAGGGCGTGGAATATATGGGAGTTTGGTAGACATGAGTATGTCAGTGGAAAGCAAGTGTTGCTGGAAGCCTTGTTTAACATTCTGATCTATCTGGCAATACTTGTTGGTGTGGGGGACTCTTGCGTCCAAAGTGCTCAAAGGCTTTTGATGTGGCGATTCGTCCTCTCGCGGTGCGTTCGATAAACCCGGCTTGCAGGAGATAGGGCTCGGAGACATCCTCGATAGTCGCCCTCTCTTCGCTGATTGCGGCTGCAAGAGTATCGAGGCCAACCGGGCCACCTGTAAAGCGGTCGATAATCGTGAGCAGTAGTTTCTGGTCCATGTCATCAAATCCTTCAGGATCGACGCCGATCCACGCAAGGGCTTTTTCCGCAACTATTTTGGTTATCTGACCGTCAGCTTTTACCTGTGCGAAGTCACGGACACGTTTGAGGATTCGGTTGGCAATACGAGGCGTTCCACGGGAACGTTGTGCGATAACTTCAGCACCTTCTTGTGTAATCACAACGTTGAGAATCTGCGCGGATCTCATAACGATATTTTCGAGATCCTGAGAGGTATAGAATTCAAGTCGGTGTACGAGGCCAAAACGATCTCTTAAGGGTGATGTGAGCAATCCTGCCTGAGTTGTTGCGCCAATCAGGGTGAAGGGAGGAATATCTAGTTTCATGGTGCGGGCTCCAGCCCCTTTTCCTATTAGGATGTCGAGATGGTAGTCTTCCATTGCGGGATAGAATGCTTCCTCAACTGGTCGTGGCAAGCGATGGATTTCATCAACGAATAGGACTTCGTGAGTAGTAAGAGTGGTGAGTAGGGCTGCAAGATCTCCAGCATGGGCTAGAGCAACACCCGATGTTGCTCGAATTTGTACACCTAGTTCCTTGGCAATTACATGCGCGATAGTTGTTTTTCCCAGTCCAGGCGGACCGTAGAAAATTGCATGGTCTAAGGCCTCTCCACGCTTTTTGGCTGCTTGAATACAGACGTGAAGCTGTTCCTTAAGACGGTGTTGGCCTACGTACTCTGAAAATACTTGAGGCCGCAGAGTTGCCTCAAAAACTCGCTCACCATCTTCTGATTCTATTGCCAAGGGTTGCTCACTCATGTAACGGTTTTCAATGTTTTCCAGATTAAACTTGTTTTGCCGAAGATTATAGCTGTCACTATGAATGTTTGCGATGCAGTTTCAACCCATTGTATTATTTTTTCACTCATCATGTTCATTTTTTTCTTTGTGAATAAGCATAAGTGCTTTTTTTTCACTTATCATCGGTGTGGTTGAATGATAACTTTTTGGTGTGGTAGGATGGCGGGAGTCGATAGAGCTCATGGGTGCCATTTTTGAAAAGATCCTGAAACTTTCTCCTTGGGTCACCATTGTCCTTCCGTCAGCGGTTGTCATTTTTGTCTGTTTTCTTCAGCTTGCGTTTATTAAAGTGGCGATCCCCGCTACTCTTGCAGTCTTGTTTGTGCTTCTCGCCTACTCCATTTTTCAATAGAACCTATTGAGGAAACAGGACTCTCAAATCGTGAAGGTAAAGCTTTTTTCACCTGAGAAGGTGTCATAGTAAGTTTTTCGATCTTGTCCGTGTTTTGATTGTCAGTTCTCCCGCTAGTGTTTGTTCGCAGCAGAATGAAGTTTGAATCTCCAGTTAGTCTTCTTGTTATCCTCATGTTTATTGTAGAGGGTTTGTATTTCTGTTGTTTTCAATGAGGTTATACATGGCACGAGGAAGACCTACCTGAGGGGCTGAGAAGGGATGAATGCTTAGAAATCCACGAGGATTGTTGTCGCGATATAGGCTGATGAGTGAGTCAAATGTTCGTGCAAACATTATAAGTGGCAAGTTGTTGGTTATATTGAACTGAGTACTGATGGGATGTTCGTTAGCATAGCGTAGATGTTATTTGGAAAGTGCTTTGAGTGCAGAGTTAATCAATTCTTGTAAATCACAATGTTCACTTTTGATGGATTGAAGGGTCTTTTTTGCTTCAGCAGGCTTGTATCCAAGGTTAACCAGAGCTGATTGAGCGTCGGTCAGTAGTTTATTATTGCTAAATGTTAAAGGCGTTGAAGAGGATTGATCAGGTGTGACCAATGACTCGACTTTGTCGGTGAGCTCAAGGGCTAATCGGCTAGCCGATTTTTTCCCGATGCCTGGGACTGCAGAGAGTCGTGCAATATCGTTGTCGAGCACTGCTGATACTAATTCTGTGATAGATAGAGTTGAAAGGACCGCGAGTGCGGACCTTGGCCCAACTCCAGAGATATCGAGTAAGATGGTGAATGCCTGCTTTTCCTGTGGAGAAATAAAACCATAAAGTTGAGCCGCATCGTTCTTAAGAGTGAGATAGGTGTAGAGGGTGATGGTTGATGGAGGTTCAGGAAGATGAAAAAAAGTGCTTAAAGGAATCCAGAGTTCGTATGCGATGCCATGATTGTCAATGATTAAGCGGGTTGGTGCTTTCGAGAGAAGCTGGCCGGTCAGCGACGCGATCATTTGTTAGCTAATGATCGCTATTTGAGGCCAAATGGTGCTTTCCGTGAAGATAGCATTTGCACATCATGCAGAGGCCGCAAACTTTTCCATGATTTCATGGGGAATATCGTAATTCGCATGAACTTTTTGGACGTCGTCGTTATCTTCAATCTTGTCAATAAGCCGAAGAACTTGCTCGGCTGGTTTCTCCTCGATGGTAATGGTGTTGCTAGGTATTGACGTCACTTCAGCATGCTCAATTGCAATCTGGTGATCAGTGATTGCCTGTTTTACAGCTTCGAAGTTTGTGGGTGCTGTCAATACTGTATAGGTATCATCTTCAGCGCGAACATCGTCTGCGCCTGCTGCGAGTGCAACTGTCATCAATGTTTCTTCGTCGACTTTAGATCGAGCTGTAACGATGCATCCTTTTTTCTCAAACTGCCAAGAGACGGCTCCCGCTTCTGCTAAGGCTCCACCGTATTTGGAAAAAATATGTCGGATATCGGCAACTGTTCGGTTTCGGTTGTCAGTCGCAACTTCCAGAAGTAATGCAATGCCGTTTGGACCATATCCTTCAAGGATAGTCTCTTCATATGCAACTCCAGGAATCTCACCGGTGCCTCGCTGGATAGCTTTTTTGATGTTGTCAGCCGGCATGTTGGCGTCTTTGGCTTTTGAAATCACAAGTCGGAGTCGAGGGTTGGTATCTGAGTCTCCCCCACCGAGACGTGCGGCAATGGTAATTTCACGGATGATTTTGCTAAAAGCTTTTCCGCGTTTAGCATCAACAACAGCCTTATGGCGTTTTGTAGTTGCCCAATGAGAGTGTCCGCCCACGATATGAATCCCTGCCTGAAAACATTGTTAACATAAGGTTTCAAAGGTGTCAATTGACCATTTGGGCTGTGTCGTGTTTGAGTATCTTCGTAGAACAAATTGATGTTTGTGCAGTTGAGAGTATGGGTTGGAGTGAATCAAAAGGTGTGATGCTAAAAGAGAATTGACATGATTTTGTATCCTCAAATATAATAAAAAGATTTAGAAGAGTACGTATGCGTAGCTGTTGAGTTGCGCATGTTGTGTAGTGTGGAGAGATGGATGTGAGTTCTTCAGCAATGCTTCATAAGAGTGCTCGGGAAATTCAAAGCTATCAGTCTCTTTTACCTGAGGAAATTCATGTGCGGACCGTTCAGGCAAAGGAAGCTCTTGGACACCATCTTGTCATCTTAGGGCACAATTATCAGCGTGATGAAGTTATTGAATTCTCAGACTTTCAGGGAGATTCGTTGAAGCTTGCGCGAATTTCATCGGAACTATCAGATCGAAAGTACATTGTTTTTTGCGGCGTGTCTTTCATGGCAGAGACGGCTGATATTCTTAGTCCATCCAATCAAGTCGTGATTCTTCCCGATTTAGCTGCGGGTTGTTCCATGGCTGATATGGCGGAACTTGAAGATGTTGAAACTGTGTGGGAATCTCTATGTGCCATTTTCCCTGCCGAGGAAAAGGTGATGCCTGTTGTGTACGTAAACTCTACGGCAGAACTTAAGGCATTTTGTGGTACGCATGGAGGGATTACATGTACGTCGTCAAATGCGCAATCGGTTTTTCGATGGGCCTTTGAGCACAGGGAAAAGATTCTTTTTTTTCCTGATGAACATTTGGGCCGCTATACGGCGAAAAGCATAGGCTTGAAGGAGAGCGATCTTCTCGTCTGGGATCCTTCTCTACCGAACGGGGGGCATACACCTGAAGAAATTCGCCAAGCCACAGTCTTGCTCTGGAAGGGATTTTGCAGCGTCCACTTGATGTTCCGTCCAGAGCATGTGCGTGCGTTTCGATCTAATTACTCAGATTTAAAGGTGATTGTTCACCCGGAATGTTGTGAGGGAGTTGTTGAACAAGCAGACCTTGTGGGGTCTACAGAATTAATCATTCAAACAGTAAGTAACTCTGCTCCTGGAACTACGTGGGCCATTGGAACGGAATTGAATTTAGTCAATCGACTCAAAAGAATACATGCGGACAAGAAAATTTTCTTTCTTTCACCAACAGTGTGTCAATGTTCTACCATGTTCCGTATTGATCCTATCCATCTTCTTTGGGCCATTGAAAATTTGGTTGATGGGCATGTGGTCAATCGCATCTCTGTTCCTGCCGATGAGAAGTGGTGGGCTGGTCGTGCGCTTGACCGTATGATGTCGCTGGGCTTTTAGGAGGAGGTTGAGACAGTCAACCAACTTCCTTTTTGCTTTGATTGCGACTCAACATACAAGAATGCAACTTTCATCTTTTCTTGTGGGTCCTTGCGGGAGAGGCTGTTTATTTATCCCTAAGATTGAGCTTTGTTTATTCGGCGCATGATTGTTCATGTGCTAACTTGGACACATCTTGAGTATTTAGTATTTTGATAGACTCAAGCTTTCTCACCTTCATGCAACTAGGTGGTCATGGATTATAAAACTACGCTTAATCTTCCAACAACCACATTCCCAATGAAAGGGAACCTTCCAGTTCGTGAGCTTGAAGCAATTGCTCGGTGGGATGAAGAAGGTCTTTATGAGAAGATCCGAGTCGCTGTAAACGGGCGGCCTCTTTATATTCTTCATGATGGACCTCCGTATGCGAATGGTCATCTCCACCTTGGACATGCAGTTAACAAGGTGCTTAAGGATATTATTGTCAAAGCAAAAACTATGCAGGGGTACGATGCTCCGTTTCTTCCGGGTTGGGATTGTCATGGGTTACCGATCGAGCATCAAGTTTTAAAAGATCTAGGTGGAAAACGTAAGGAACTTACGAACCAGAAGATTCGGGAGATGTGTCGCGACTATGCCGAAAAGTATGTTCATCTCCAGCGTGATGAATTCATGCGATTGGGAGTCTGGGGGGATTGGGAAAATCCATACGTCACCATGGCTCCTGATTACGAGGCTAATATCCTTCGCGAGCTGGCTAAATTTGTGGATCGTGGCATGGTTTATCGAGGGAAGAGACCTGTGTTTTGGTGTAATTCCTGCGAAACTGCATTGGCAGAGGCAGAAGTCGAATATGATAGCCATGTGTCACCATCGATTTATGTCAAGTTTTTGATGTTAGATGTTCCAGATTGGTTAACTTCAGTGGTGGGAAACCGGAAAGTTTCTTTCGTGATTTGGACAACAACGCCTTGGACTCTTGTGGCTAATCAGGCTATCTGTCTTCATCCTGATTTTGATTATGCCATTGTCAATGTAGGAGAGAGTGAGTCTTGGATCATTGCAACGGAGTGTGTGTCATTGGTTGCCAGTGCGTTGAATCTTCCTGACCTCCGTGCAGTCTCAATACACGTAGGAAAGAGTTTTGAGGGTTTCATGTGCCGACATCCGCTCCGGGCTTCATCTGGAGATGAATCTGGAAAATGTAAATCGTCAGTAGTGATCCTTGGGCGACATGTGACGCTGGATCAAGGAACAGGTTGTGTTCATACTGCGCCTGGTCATGGACAAGAGGATTATGATGTTGGAAAACAATATGGATTGGAACCTTGGGCTCCAGTCGATCACATGGGTCGATTTACGTCTGATATTCCTGATGAGGTGAGTTTTCTAGTTTCAAGTCGTGTTTTTGACACTAATGAGAGGATTATTAGTGCACTATGTGAGCGTGAGACCTTGGTCCATGCTGACACCATTGAGCATTCGTACCCCCATTGTTGGCGATGCAAAAAACCTATTATTTTTCGGGCAACGGAACAATGGTTCGTCGCCATGGAAAAAAACCAGCTTCGACCCAAGGCGCTTGAGCAAGTGAAAAAAGTTCAGTGGATTCCACCGTGGGGACAGGATCGCATGTCTGGGACTATTGAAGCGAGACCTGACTGGTGTTTGTCTCGCCAGAGGGTGTGGGGTGTTCCAATTCCAGCATTTAAATGTGTTGTCTGTCATGAGACGGTATTGGAATCACGTTACATTAATCATGTTGCGGACCTAGTAAGTAAAGAAGGCTCAGGAATTTGGTTTACTCAACCTGTTGCTACGTTCCTTCCTGATACACTGGAGTGTCCCAATCCGAATTGTGGGGAGTCAAGGTGGGAGTTGACGGCGGACATTCTCGATGTGTGGTTTGAATCTGGAGTGACTCATGCTGCAGTATTAAAACCTCGTGAACACTGGTGGCCTGCAGATCTCTATCTCGAAGGCTCCGACCAGCATCGTGGCTGGTTTCAAAGCTCTTTGCTTTCGGGGATAGTTGCTGATGATCAGGCACCCTATCGTGCGGTACTAACCCATGGTTTTGTTGTTGATGGTGAGGGAAAGAAGATGTCGAAATCGGCACGGAATGTTATTTCGCCTCAAAAAGTCATTAAAGAATACGGGAGTGAAATTCTAAGGCTGTGGATTGCTGCGCAAAATTATCGAGAGGATATCCGTATTTCTTCTGATATTCTCAAGCAACAGGCTGATGCATATCGAAAAATACGAAACACATTTAGGTTTATGCTTGGGAATATTTCAGACTTTGCACTTAATACGGATCGAGTACCGTACAGTCAACTTTTTGATATTGATCGGTGGGCACTTCTTAGACTTCATGAGTGTATTGATCGTGTTATCAGGGCCTATGATGAGTTTGAGTTTCATATGATCTTTCACCGGGTCAATCAATTCTTTGTTGTTGATTTGAGCGCGATCTACTTTGATGTTATTAAAGATCGATTATATACGTTCGGCTCAGCGTCATCAGAGCGACGAGCTGCTCAAACGGTGATCTATGAAATTCTCACGGCAGTGATGAGGTTACTTGCGCCAATTCTCCCCTTTACAACGGACGAAGTGGAGCGCGCGTTGCCAAATCGACTTCGTCAAAACCCTGGGATATTTCTATCAGGCTTTCCAGAAGTATGTGCTGAATATCAAGATCAAGAGCTGTCAAAACGGTGGGATCGTCTCCTTGAAATTCGCAGTGAAGTTGCTGGAAAACTGGAAGACGCGCGCCGCAACCATATTATAGGATCTCCGCTTGAGGCGAAGGTAATGTTGTATGCTGATTTTCAGTTGATGGAATTCTTGAACAAGTGTTTTCAAGAGCTTATCCCGCTGTTTATTGTCTCGCAACTTAAGATTCTTCCTATGTCACTATGTCCTGTTACTGTGCCTGTTGTTGCCTTGGTACATTCGGATAGTGATAAGGTGTTGAAGATTGGGATCGAAGTTGCACGAGCCGATGGAATAAAGTGTGTGCGATGTTGGATGTATCATCCGGTTCTTGGATCGAACGCAAACCATCCTGAGCTTTGTGATCGGTGTGTAGACGCAATCGTAATGTGTGCGGAAACAAACGCATGATTCCATGGGTGAAATATTGTGTGCTTGGTACGTTAGTGAGCTTGATTGTTGTTTTAGATCAACTTACAAAGCATGCGGTGCACGTCTCAATGTATCTCTATCAATCGATTCCAGTGATTGAAGGCTTGTTCCATCTAACGTACATTAGAAATCCAGGGGCGGCATTTGGAATTATGGCTGACGGGAGCGATACGCTTCGGTTTGCGTTTTTTTTAATTACATCAATCATTGCTCTAACGCTTTTAGGACTGATTTTTTTTCGATTGCCAAAAGACGAGTGGTATGGGCACCTGAGTGTGTCTGCGATTCTTGGAGGAGCAATCGGAAATCTTATTGATAGGGTTCGTTTTGGAGAAGTGATTGATTTTCTTGATGTTTTTATTCATGAGTATCATTGGCCAGCGTTTAATGTTGCCGACGCTTCGATTAGTGTTGGGGTGATTGTATTAATTCTGAATTTTTCATTTGGACCCTTAGCAGCGGTAGTATCGTCTGATTTAGAACGCACGCCTGCAAAGGAGTGACAAACAATGTCTCACAGCCAGTGAGTCACTCCCAATGCTTCACCGTTTCCGCAGGTGAAGCTCCTAAGCGACTGGATCACTATCTCATGGTCCAAGGGCTTTCTCTTACGAGGATGACAATTCAGCGCCTCGTTCGGGAAGGGCAAGTGATGGTAAACGGTATTCCGGTTAAGGCAAGTTATCGGATTCGTCCGTTGGATGTCATCACAGTGAATGTCCCTGCTCCAATCCCAATTGAAATTCGGGCAGAAGCGATTCCTCTCGATATTCTGTATGAAGATGAAGTTGTGGTGGTCCTCAATAAAGCTGCTGGAATCGTTGTACATCCAGC
>DCWI01000097.1 GCA_002328825.1 Nitrospiraceae bacterium UBA2166
AAAGAAGTTGAGGAAGACATTCAGTCATCCTTGTATCTTCCCTCTTTTCTTCGGAAAGCGCGGGTGTTGTTTGAGCGTGATGGTGTTGCTTCAAAAATTTGTGACATGATTGCCAAGCGGTTTCGGAAAGGGCCTTCTTATGCCTCGATCAATGAGAAAATTGCTTTGAAAGCAGATTGCTACTATTGGCTTGGTAAGATTCGAGAGGAGGCAGATCATCGAGATCATTTTCGATATATTTTGCCAGTTTTTATTGATCAGATAGTGGGTGCATGGTTTCGCGTGCGAGGTTTGTGGCATGTTTCGTTATCAGAGGAATTCAAATTTCTTCAGGCGAGGGATAAACACTTTTATGAAGGGATTCTAACTATCTTGAACGAGAATGATACTCAGAAGAACATTGAGATGGCGGAGAAGCTTGCGGCCCATGTGTTAAAAGATGTGCCCTGGCCGGCACGTATTGACTAATGTCCTTGTGGCGAAGTGTAAATGTGAAGACTCCTGGCCATATTGTTTGTACCATTCTTCTCTTGTTGTTAGGGCAAACTGTAGATGCGTCTGCTTTTTCCAAGACGGGGAACAAGACTATTCAGCCAGGAATGTTTCTCATTGCAGATCCAGTCTTGGATGACCCTTATTTCCGCCAAACGGTTGTGTTGCTGTGGAGTCATGGGGAACATGGAACCCACGGAGTTGTTATTAATCGTCCTTTAAATACCCCTCTTTCACAAGCACTTCCAAAAGTAACCGAGCTAACTGGCGTAAATATGACGTTGTATTTTGGTGGGCCTGTTGCCCCAGAACAACCCATTATTCTCTTTCGCCATCCGAACGAGATGAAGAAAGCACAACGTGTGTTTTCAAATGTCCATGTGAGTGCAAACTTAGATGTTCTACAGTCATTGCGTGAAAGTTATACCCTTGAAGAGGTATTGCGAGTTTATTCAGGTCATGCGGGATGGGGCCCAGGACAACTTGCATCTGAAATGGAACAAGGTGCTTGGCATGTATTGCAAGGAGATGCACACTTCATCTTCAATTCTGATCCAAGGGATGTTTGGTCAAAGTTATTCGAGGTATCAAAATCTATTCAAGTTTATAGGCAGCCCTCTGCTTTGTATTTAGCGGCTGCGTATCAATTTTGAAAAGATGTTGAAACCGACAGTCTGAAAATATCGCAGAAAAGACCTGTGTGGGTTCTCTCTATTTCGTTTTCCCGCTGACAACTAAATACCTTGAGTCAGTCGTATTGCGGATTTTTGGTGCTCTGAAGGGTCATGCTCCGAGAGATTCCCTTAATTTAAGTGTGCATTCCTTTAGACAAAACAGGGTCTGTGTTTTCGTCAACTGAGTCTTTTATCAAACTTGAATTTTCTGCATCGCGCTTGCAGGGTTGTTTCAACTTCACCTGAACATGAGAAACAGCGGAGAGTTTGAATTTAAAGCTCTCATTTGTAGGTGAGTGGCTCGTAGCATATGGATCGTATCTGAGTGTTTGATCTAAAAATTGGTGGGAACTGGAAGCTCAAAATTTCAACGATGTTTATTGACGGATTCGTGATATGAGAAAAACCCCAACGGCAAGGAAGATGATATTTGCAGTCCAGCCAGAAAGTATCGGTGGCATCACATTGCCTCGACCTATTCCGATGGCAAACGAATGAATGATCCAATAATGAAATCCGATGAAAAGTGTATACCCAATGCTTCGTGCAAAGTGTTTTCGTCTAGTTCCGAGTTCGAGTAGCGTGATAGAAATTCCAAGTATCGCCATTACTAGGGAAGCAAACGGAAAGGCGTATCGGCCATAATAATCTGCAGCATATTTTGACGCAGGATATCCGTTTTTTTCTAGACGTCCAATATAACTTGCGAGTTCTGGTAGAGTGAGATTGCTAGGTTTGACGGTTAAGCGTTTTTGAAGTTCAAATGGCTTATCTTGCAAGTCATATTGTTCCTGAGAAAATAGGATTGTTTCGATTTTTCTGTCATCAAGGAAACGTCTTTTGATTCCGGATATCAAGTGCCACTGCTCATCATCATACCGAAGTTCTTGTGCATCAATCATCTCTTGTAATACAAAATTCTGATTGAGTTGATACAAGCTAACTCCGAAAAGTGTTGATTGGCTAAGGTCAACTAGTTGCACATTCATGAATGTGTTGGCTGATATTCGCAACCAAATTCTGTTTTGTGTAAAGAGTGATTGCTTGGGGTGGTGTTCAAGGATGGTTGTGCGCACATGGTGGGCTTGTTCATTTGTGGTTGGTATTAACGAACGATCTGCTGTGAGCAGAAGAAGGCTGAGTGTAAATGGAAGTAGAAGGAAAGAGGCAGTGATGCGCCAAAGATTAATGCCACTTGCCCGCATTGCTGTAATCTCATTGTCGTATGAGAGGCCTCCAAGCGTAATAAGTGTTGCAAGCAAAACAGCAAGAGGGGTCAGTTGGTAAATAATGCCAGGAAACTTTAGCCCTAAATAAGTAATAATATCAATGAGTTGAGTGTCGGCTTTTAAGTACTTACGTACTTGTTCAACAAAATCGATAGTAAGATAAATTGAGAGCAATGCTATCATGGTAATACCGAGCATTCTGATATATTTGGATATGAGATATCGATCTAAGAGCCACATCGCTAAGCTGTTGACCTCTTTTACCGTTGGTTAAGGTGTGGCGAGAAAAGCAAACTCCATCGATACAGCAACACGGATAACACAATGAAGATGGCATTGGGAAGCCACGCTGCGATCCATGGGGTTAAGATACGCGTGGCCACTAAGAAATCGCCAAAAATATTGAGTAGATAGTAAAAGAGGATCCCAGCAACGCCTACGCCAATTCCTCCGATACGACCGGCGGATCCGGAACGGATACCTAGAGGAACGCCAATAAATCCAAAGATCAGGCATGCTGCGGGTATTGCCCAAGTTCGATGGTATGCCTCAAGTTGTTTTAATGCGTTGACATCTGTCCAGTCTGATGCGTGAAGAGTCAAATAAATGCTTTTGAGGTCTGGAGTTTCAGCTATGGGTGTTTGCAATCCTCTATCGAGATCAAAGTGCATGTCGTATGTATGAAATGTCACGCGCTGATTTTCATTGGGACGTTGAGTTTTGATGTGAATGCTCCCGTCTATGAGGCGAAGGCCTATACGGCCGCTTTCTGCATCACTTAATAGTGTCCAGTCCTGTGCGACGAGAACTCTATCCCCTCCCGCATCCCTAGAGTCAGCAATGAAAATTCCTTTAGCTGTTGTGTTTTTGTGTGGGATGTAAATCATAAGATCGTCGATGGGATCATTGAAGACACCTTCATTGAGAGGAAGGATAAGTTGTTTCTTCATCATATTCAGAGCGAAGGTTTTGAGTGACTCTCCACTCCATGGTTGTGCCCAGAATGAGAGGGCAAAAGCAACTGTGTAAATGGTGACGGAAAATATCCCAACTGGTACCAACAGCCGACAGAGTCCAATTCCACTTGCCTGCATCGCAACGAGTTCAGAATCAGCAGCGAAGCGGCTAAAGGAACAAGTTGACGCAATAAGGGTGGCAATTGGGAGTGTCAAAATCATGAAGGAAGGAAGGATGTACGCAATAATCTTGAGGACTACAAATACCGAAACACCTTGTGTTACAAGCAACTCCGTTACTCGCGTCATTTCTCGGGACATTAGCACAAACAACAGTCCTCCAATGGCCAAGGAAAATGGGAGACACAATTCGGAAAAGATGTACCGGTCAAGTGTCAGTCCACGCATGAAAACTCCAATCTTGCAAGATCATAATTCACGCAAATGGTTGAAAATATGGGCATAATAGCCGATGAGTGCTATCGTGTAAATTCACCTTAGCAAGGCTGCGATGTTTTGACGTAGCATGTATCCGGGAAAAACATCTTGAGCAGTGTCTTGACCCTGAAGCACAATTCAGCTATTCTGGTGGCGTTTTAGTACTAGTTCACGTATGGACAGATTTTTTAGCTTTAATGATGACGTATGCCGTAGGGGGAATTTTCCTTCTACGGTTTTTTCTGTCCTGCATCCAACTAAGGTTTATAGAGATGCCCTCTAAATCTTAGTTCTATAGCATTAACCTTAGTTACTGGCATCAAGTAAGGAGGCAGTTGTGAGTACTGGAACAGTCAAATGGTTTAACGAGAAAAAAGGATTTGGGTTTATTAAGCTTGAAGATGGAGGGGATGTTTTTGTGCACTACTCTGCTCTCCAAGGGGAGGGTTTCAAGACATTGAAAGAGGGAGAGGAAGTTGAATTTGAAATCATTCAGGGTGCAAAAGGACCACAAGCATCAAACGTCACTAAAACCCAAGGGTAACTGAAGACCCGTGATGCGCGGTACTTGAGAGCCGCGCATCACGGGTCTCTTCGTTTTTTACCTGCATTTTCGACTCGCCTTTCAATCCACAGTAGTTTTTTTAAGGGGACTTTTCGTCATTTTTTTGCGGCAAGAGGGTTTCGTCGGATGATCGTTTCTTTTTCATGAGAACCGGTTGAGACGATATCAACTTTGCACCCAGCAAGTGCTTCAATCTTTTCGATAAAACGTTTTGCAGGGTCAGGTAATTTTTGATATGAGGTAATCCCACTTGTTGGATGATCCCATCCTTCTAGCACTTCGTAAACCGGCTCACATGAATTGATAGCTGCCTCATTGATAGGGATATCTGTATAGTGTTTTCCGTCATGTAGGTAACTTGTGCATATTTTTATTTCTGGTTCTCCGTCCAGTACGTCAAGCTTTGTCACTGCAAGAGAAGACAAACCATTAACACGAACTGCATATTTAACTGCGACGGCATCATACCAGCCACAACGACGTGGTCGACCTGTCGTTGCTCCAAACTCATTGCCGCGTGTCCTGAGTCCATTGCCTGTATCTCCAGTAAGTTCAGTTGGAAATGGGCCACTTCCAACACGCGTGGTATAGGCCTTGGTGACACCGACAACCTCGTTGATACAAGTTGGCCCCACACCGGTTCCCGTGCACGCACCCCCGGCTGTTGAATTTGATGAGGTGACAAAAGGGTACGTTCCATGGTCAACATCAAGATGTGTGCCTTGTGCTCCTTCAAAAAGCACTGTTTTTGATTGGTCAATAGCATTATTGATAAGTAGGGAGACGTCCGTGACATGATTTTTTAATCGTTTCCCATAGGCACAGTAAGTCTCAAAAATTCCATCGAGATCCATGCTTTCGGCATCATAGAGGCGATTAAAAAATAGGTTCATTTCAGCTAGATTTGCCTTGAGTATTTCTCGAAAGCAATTTGGGTCAAGAAGATCACCCATGCGAATTCCCGTGCGACCCATTTTGTCGGCATATGAAGGTCCAATTCCGCGACCGGTTGTGCCAATACGTCGTGGGCCTTTAAGTTTTTCATTTTCTCGCTCAATCGCTCGATGATAGGGCAAAATTAAATGTGCACGATGGCTGATAAAAAAATTCTCTCTCACTGCAATTTGTTGAGATTCAAGAAGAAAAATCTCTTCAAGCAGAGCGGCAGGATCGATGACCATTCCATTGCCAAGAATGCAAGTTTTTCCTGGGTGCACAATTCCAGATGGTATCATATGAAATGTGTACTGCGCGTGATCATTAATTACGGTATGACCAGCATTTGCTCCTCCTTGATAGCGGACAATCATATCAGCATCGTTTGCCAAAAGATGCACAATCTTTCCTTTTCCCTCATCTCCCCACTGCGTTCCTACGATGACAATATTTGGCATTCTTCACCTCAAGTACTGCTAGAACATCACGCAAAAAAGCTCTGGCCACGCTGACCAGAGCATCATGTGCTCATGCTAAGAGTTCAACTTTCGATTGTCAAGGATCTTTGTTTATATATTGGTCGAGGTTCTTCGATTTTGACGTAGATGATGTGAGTTAAGTGTCTGGTAAGATAGTCATGTGGGTAAATCCGGTAGATAATACATTTGGGTATGGATGTAGAAAATCGAGAAGTTTAAAGTGCCATTGGAGGTCGAAACCGGCGAAGCCGGAGGGCGTTACTGACAACGCTTACTGATGACATTGCCATGGCTCCTGCGGCGAAGATGGGGTTGAGCAGGATTCCCCAGAGTGGGTAGAGAATTCCTGCTGCAATTGGGATAAGTGTTATGTTGTAGGCAAACGCCCAAAAAAGATTTTGTTTGATATTTCTAAGCGTAGCACGGCTTAGCGTTATCGCTGTAATTACGCTTCGAAGATCGCCTCCAATTAAGGTAATATCAGCTGTTTCTATTGCCACATCAGTTCCGGTTCCGATAGCCATTCCGATGTTTGCTTGTGCAATTGCAGGGGCGTCGTTGATCCCGTCTCCGACCATTGCTACGATCTTCCCCTCATGCTGGAGTTGTTTGATTACTTCTGACTTTTGTTCCGGAAGGACTTCAGAAATAACTTGCGCGATGCCCACTGAGTTTGCAACGGCTGTTGCAGTGTACTGGTTGTCTCCAGTCAGCATGACCACTTCCAAGCCTGTGTCCTGAAGACCTGATATCGCTTTAGCCGCATTGTCTTTCACAGAATCGGAAACGCTTAGGAGGCCGACAGGCTTGTTGTTTACCGCAATGCACATTGTGGTAAGTCCATGTTTGGACAACTCAATAACTTTCGGTTGAACATTAGTAATATCGAAACCCATGCTTTTAAAATACTGGATATTTCCCACGTGTACTTGTTTGGTTCTGACGATAGCTTTGATTCCTAGTCCTGAGCTGGCGAGAAATTCTTTTGGGCTTTCGAGGGTGATTTCTCTCCTTTTAGCTTCCAGTACAATAGCTTTGCTAAGTGGATGCTCTGACCATTTTTCAGCTGATCCTGCGTAGAAAAGAATGTGATTAGGTTCCCAGTCGGCGTCAAGGGGGATGGTGTCTTGCACGGCCATTATCCCGGTAGTTAGTGTTCCTGTTTTGTCAAATACAACCGTGGTTAAGGTGCGGGCTTGTTCTAAGGCTTCGCTCGCTCGAATGAGAATCCCGTATTCTGCTCCTTTTCCAATTCCGACCATAATCGAAGTGGGGGTTGCCAACCCAAGTGCGCAGGGGCAAGCAATGATTAGAACCGCAACTAGGTTGAGAATGGCAAGTGTTATGGCCGGTTCAGGTCCTATCGACCACCATAGGGAAAATGTCAAAACCGCAATTCCAAATACTATGGGGACGAAATATGATGATACTGTGTCAACGAGTTTGGCAATTGGTGGTTTTGAACCTTGCGCATCTTGAATTAATTGGACGATATGAGCTAACGCCGTATTTTTCCCAACTCGCTTAGCAAGAAAAAGGAAACTTCCTGTTTGATTAATGGTTGCGCCGATGACTTCATCTCCTGGCTGCTTATCGACGGGAAAACTTTCTCCGGTCAGCATCGATTCATCAACGGTTGAGGTGCCCTCTTCGATTGTGCCATCAACCGGGATTTTTTCCCCTGGCCGAACAATCACAATGTCACCAACACGAACGGTTTCGACAGGAATGTTGTGTTCTTCTCCTTTGCGAATCACTCGCGCTTGTCGAGGTTGCAATCCAAGAAGTTTGGTAATGGATTCAGATGTTTTCCCTTTGGCTCGGGCTTCAAGGCTGCGACCAATCAGGATAAGCAGGATGATAGCAGCAGCTGTATCAAAGTACACTGAAGGAGTGATGTCAGCAGTTACAAATGTACTAGGCAGAAAAGTTGTTATCATGCTATATCCATAGGCAGCAGATGTTCCCATGGCAATAAGAGTGTTCATGTCTGTCGTTTTATGTTTTCCGGCTACCCAGGCACCGTGATAAAACTGCCATCCAGCCCAAAACTGAATGGGTGTCGCAAGAAGAAACTGCAACAGGTATCCTTGCTGTGTGGTCAGGGATGGAATCTCGGCTAGATTCAATACAAAAATTGGAATGGCAAGGCTTGTGGCAACCATTAACCGTGTGGTCAGTGATTGCAACCTAGTCTGTTGGGATTTCAGGTTTCGCTCAAAAGGATTTTGATCGCCAGAATCCTCAGGAAGATGAGGGGTGTATCCAAGTTCAGTGATTGTCGTCTCAAGATCCCTAAGGGTAATCTGGCTTGCAATAAACTCGATCAAGGCCTGTTCAGTTGCAAAGTTGACTGATGCTGCAGTCACGCCAGAGCGTTGACGAAGCCCTTCCTCGACTCTCGCGACACAAGATGCGCATGACATTCCGTCAATAGGAATCGTTGTCTTGGAGATTTTCGTTGCCGTCATCAGTCAATCCTTACTCAAACAGTCCCATCTGTTCAGCTGGTTGAGAGAGTTTGGAATTAATATTCTCCAGATATATTCGTAGGTTAGCAAAGTCTTCCTGAAGTAATGATCGAAAATTCCCTTGGTGTAATGCAGCTGCAGGATGTAGCATTGGAAACACGCGAAATCCTTGCACGACAAAATGCTGCCCGCGTATTTTCGTAATTGAAACCTGCTTCCCTAACATCGTACGGATTGCAAAGTTTCCGAGAGTGCAGATTACTTTTGGGCTAATAAGATCAATTTGCTGAAGGAGAAATGGCTTACAAGTTTCAATTTCATCTGGCAGTGGATTGCGATTGTCTGGCGGTCGACACTTGATGACATTCGCAATATAAACATCATCACGAGAAAGTCCAGATGATTCAATTAATTCTGTCAAGAGCTTTCCGGCTGCACCAACAAATGGTTCACCCTGCTTGTCTTCATGAAATCCTGGTGCTTCCCCAATAAACATGATTGAGGCATTGGGGTTTCCGACACCAAACACGATTTGAGTCCGCTTTGACGCAAGTCGGCATTGTTGGCAATTGCGTAGCGAATCATTTAACTCTAGGAGCGTCATTTTCTTCTTCAAGTTGACGTTAGGCTCATTAGTAATCACCTTCCTACCAAATCTTATGACGAAAAATGTTTTGGTAGAATGCGAGCTATTGCTTGCTGGAATATGATTTTTATCCAGGTTTGTATCGCAAACGTGGTTTTGAGTAGTGAGGACACTCTTACTCGTTCCTGAAATACGCGCGATGGGTTTTTTTCAATTTGGCACAAGATATGGAGGTATACCTTTCGCATTATCTCCGCAACAAGCAGTGTCTTACGGTCTTCAAGTGGAAGTGCTGCTTGGGCATTAGCATAATACTCATGTGCACGTTGAGCTTGAAACTCCATGAGTTTCTGAAATGCTAGAGAGGTCGTGTTGGCGAAGATATCCTGTTCGGAGTATCCAAATCGGATCAAATCCTCTTGAGGAAGGTAGATCCGTCCTCGTTTGGCGTCAACACCAATATCACGAAGGATATTGGTAAGTTGAAATGCCAACCCAAGATTTATTGCGTACTCGTTAGCGTGAGGGGATTGAGCGCCTAACACTTTAGTGGAAATTAATCCTGTCATGGAGGCAACACGGTAGCAGTATTGGTATAGGTCGGCAAAGGTCGCATAGCGCTTAATAGTAAGATCCATTTCGATTCCGTCAATCAACTCCTCAAAATACTCACGTGGAATATCAAAGGTCTTTACATGCTTTGCGAGTCCAAGGGCGATAGGGAAACTAGGTGTTCCAATATAGATAGAAGCGAGCTGCATTCGCCAGGAGGCTAACTCCTTTTGACAATCTATCCCTGGCTTGGGATGATCAATAAGGTCATCAACTGTCTGGCAAAACGCATACACTGTATACATAGCTTCGCGTCGGTCTGGAGACAGAAATGCAAAGGAATGCACGAAACTGCTTCCACTCTGCTTAGTGATATTTTCGCAATACTGCTGTGCTTGCTCAGACGTCACAGTTGACTCAAATGCTCCAAAGTTTCTCTTCAAGTGCATTGATGTCGTATTTTTCCAAGGAATCGGTTATGGCATCAGCATGGGCCAAATCATTGAATGAGTAGGTATTGGTTACCGCAAGACATCGCATGCCTGCGGCGTGTGCGCCATTAATGCCTGGAATTGAATCCTCAATTACCAGACATTCCTTCGCTTGCACTGTGGGTCGCATTGTCAATCGATTTAAGGCACCTAAGCCTTTAAGAAAGCCTTCGGGGTCAGGTTTCCCCTCAGTCACATCTTCTGCACTAATGATGGTATGAAAAGAATCGAGAAGCCCTGCCTTGCCGAGAATTAATTCAATTTCATTTCGCAAGGCGCCGGAAACGATGGCCAATGGCCATCGCTTTGCAAGCATGAATACGAAGTCGACAACACCGTCAAACAAGCAAAGGTGCTGCGTGACATGTTGGTGGAAGTAGATTGATTTCTTCTGAATTAGGTTGGCGATGATAGCGGATGAAGGGGTGCGATGGTGGCGAGTGAGGAGCGTGGTAAAGCATCCCTTATCATCCATGCCTATGTAATCAGTATAATACTCTGTCTCGGTAAGCAGAATATGTTCTTTGGCTAGTACGTGTTGAAAAGCGGCGTAATGCAGGGGCTCGCTATCTGCAATGACACCATCGAAATCAAAGATAATTGCCTGAAGCATTGCTTGTTCCTAACTTGCTCCAATTGTAACATAGGGTTCATGCGAAGGAGGTAAGATGATCAAGGCGTTCAAGGGAATCCTTCCCAAGGTGCATAAAAGTGCGTTTATCGAAGAATCAGCCATCATTATTGGAGATGTGGTCATTGGAGAATTGTCTAATGTCTGGTTCCATACTGTTATTCGCGGTGACGTACATCATATTTGCATTGGGAATAGGACAAATATTCAAGATCTTTGCATGCTGCACGTTACGAAGGAATTCCATCCACTGTTAATTGGAGATGATGTCACCGTTGGACATAACGCGATTCTCCATGGTTGCGAAATCTCCAACCGCTGCTTAATAGGTATGGGAGCTATCCTCATGGATGGCGTGCAGCTAGGAGAAGACTGTATCATCGCCGCAGGATCGTTACTTGTGGAACAAACCATTGCTCCACCAAAAACCCTCATGGTCGGTTCTCCTGCACGACCAAAACGGATACTGACTGACAAGGAGCTTCAATGGATCAAAACATCAGCCAATAACTACCTTTCATACGCACAGGCCTACCAAGAAGGGTAGTTTGACTGTCTTTTCGAATTCGGGTATTAGATCATTGCCATATTGGAAATAGCCGGTACGTTAGTTTTGAAGATTAATGTAAGCCTAGACGGCAGACAGTGTAATATTTGTATGCGGAGGAGATAGCATGGCTCAGACCACAGGAAAGCAATCAGGAAAAAAGAAGCCTACACGGACAGCGCAAAAGGGGGCTCAGAAAAAATCCGTTAGGCGACCTGCCAAACCGAAACAAATGCCAAAGAAACGGGCGCTCAATAAAGCTCTGACGCGAACTCGTGCTCCGCTCCAAGATAAATCACTGGATGCCGTATCTGTGCAACTCCAACGTATTGAGAAACAGGTTAGAGTATTGCAAAGTGAACTTACTGAAAGCCGCAAAGCTCAGCCTGCTGAGAGTAAGCCCACGGAACGAAAATTTGAAACTCGCTTTCGACGTTTGGATGAGCGTATCGATTCACTTCGCACACACCTTCTTGATCTTGAGGAGCGTCTCGAAGGAGAATCAGGTGGTGATTCACTTCACGAGCGAGATCTTGGTGAAGATCTTGACGATTCGTGACCTTATCTTTCTGGCATGACACTGCACGCTGAACGATTTTGTCGATCACAGTATTTTCCTGATCGGGATGCATTCACGTCACTTGCACGGGAAGGGAATCTCATTCCCGTATATAGAGAAATTTTGGCCGATATGGAAACACCTGTCTCGGCTATGGCAAAGATTGACGATGGTGCGTACGCGTATCTCCTTGAAAGTGTCGAGGGAGGTGAGCAATGGGCGCGTTATTCCTTTCTTGGCATCGGAGCATTTCTTGTCCTAAGAGGTGATCACAATGGTATATCTGTGGTGCAAGGTGACACCACAACGCCATATCCTGCAGACTCCACCCCGCTTGAAGTACTTCGGTCTGTGATGAGCCAATATCGTCCGGTTTCTGTTGAAGGCCTTCCCCGATTTTATGGCGGGGCCATTGGGTATCTTTCCTATGATGTAGCACATCAGCTTGACGAAATTCCAAAACGAGAAAAGCCTTGTCTCGATCAGCCACAGTTTGTGTTTCTTCTTACCGATATGCTCCTTGTTTTCGACAACGTTGCGAAGACAATTAAAGTTGTTGTTTGTGTACATACAGCAGGAAACGATCTATCTAATGCTTATTCAGAAGCTCTTGAACGCATTGATACCATGATTGAACGTCTTAAGAAGCCTCGACTAGGCTATGTTCATCAACCGACGTCGTCAAAATGCGTGACTTTTCATTCGAATCTCAAGCAAGAGGCCTTTGAAAAGATGGTTCTTTCAGCTAAGGAGTATATTCGTGCCGGCGATATTGTCCAAGCAGTGCTCTCTCAAAGGTGGGAAACAGAAATTACTGCGATGCCATTTGACATCTATCGTGCGCTACGTTTGACCAACCCTTCCCCATATCTCTACTATTTACGTATTGGTGATATGGCTCTCATTGGCTCTTCTCCTGAGGTTCTAGTACGATGCGAAGAGGGACAGGTTGAAGTACGACCAATCGCAGGAACTAGGCAGCGTGGGAAGACTGCTACCGAGGATCAGAGATTAAAGGAAGAGCTCCAAGCGGATGAAAAAGAGCGTGCTGAACATGTCATGCTTGTCGATTTAGGCCGGAATGATGTTGGCCGAGTCGCCCGCTATGGCACAATAAATGTAAGTGATTTCATGATCGTTGAATATTATTCACACGTAATGCATCTTGTTTCTCGGGTTGAAGGCGCCTTACAACAAGGGCATGATGCGTTTGATGTCATCAAAGCATGCTTTCCTGCTGGGACAGTATCTGGAGCTCCGAAAATAAGAGCGATGCAAATTATTGACGAATTGGAACCTGTCTGTCGAGGTTCCTATGCTGGAACGGTAGGCTATGTTGGGTTTTCAGGCAATACTGATACTTGTATTGGTATTCGAACGATTGTGGTGAAGGGGAATCGTGCCTATATTCAGGCTGGAGCTGGAATTGTAGCTGACTCTGATCCGACGAGGGAATTCGAGGAAACGTGTTCGAAAGCCAAAGCAATGATGGCTGCAATTGAAATGGCTGAATATGGCTTAGAGTGAACTGATACTGATGTTGGTGATGCTTGATAACTATGATTCATTTACCTACAACCTTGTCCAATACTTTGGAGAGATAGGGGAAGAGATTCAAGTATTTCGAAATGACAAGGTTACGGTAGGCGAGATTGATGCGTTGTGTCCAGATCATGTTGTGATTTCTCCTGGACCAGGAGTCCCTGAGAACGCTGGAATTTCAATTAGCCTGATTCAACATTTTTCACAGAAAAATCCCGCAGTGCCAATTCTTGGGGTTTGCCTTGGGCATCAAGCTATGGCCGTAGCATTTGGGGCCAAAATTAAGAGGGCAGAGCGCCTCATGCATGGGAAAACCTCGATGATTTCACATGATGGCAAGGCAATTTTTGCTAAACTTCCTAACCCGTTTGAAGCCACGCGATATCATTCTCTCATCGTTGACCGGGACACTCTGCCGGTTTGTCTCGAACTGACTGCGGAAACGGACGAAGGTGAAATCATGGGTATGCGGCATCGAAGCCTACCAATCGAAGGCGTGCAGTTCCATCCTGAATCGATTTTGACACGGACAGGGATGGACCTTTTGCGAAATTTTCTTCATGTAAAATCATTATGATTCGAGAAGCAATTAGAATGCTTGTTGATGGTATTGACCTCACTGAGGAACAGGCCGAGAGCATCATGTCAGAAATCATGGATGGCCAAGCCACTGATGCACAGGTCGCTTCATATGTAACTGCCTTGCGTATGAAGGGTGAGACGTTGTTTGAAGTTTGCGGATCAGCACGAGCTATGAGAGCAAGAGCAGCTCGTATTAATATCGTTGGTTCTTCTGTTGTCGATACTTGTGGAACTGGTGGGGATGGTGCTCAGACATTTAATATTTCAACAACCGTCGCGTTTGTTGTAGCAGGCGCGGGAATTGTGGTGGCGAAACATGGAAACCGTGCTGTCTCGTCGCGATCTGGAAGCGCAGATGTTCTTAAACAACTTGGCGTGCGAATTGATTTGTCGCCTGCTAGCGTTGAAACTTGTGTTAATAAGGCTGGCATCGGATTTCTTTTTGCGCCAGTATTTCATCCAGCAATGGCAAAGGTAGCGGGTCCACGGAAAGAGCTCGCTATTCGAACCATCTTTAACATTCTTGGACCGCTGACAAATCCTGCTCACGCAACAAGTCAAGTTTTGGGTGTTTATGACGAGGCTTTGACCGAGCTAATGGCCAATGCCTTGCTCCACTTAGGAAGCAAGCATAGTTTTGTCGTCCATGGGATGGACGGGATTGACGAACTCACACTGACAGGCCGCTCAAAAATTTCAGAGGGAAAAAACGGCTCGATCGAAAACTATTTTATCGAACCAGAAGACTTCAAGATGTCACGTTGTGTAGTGGAGGACTTGAAGGGTGGAGATGCGAGTGAAAACGCTAGTATCCTTATGAGAATTCTGCAAGGAGACTCTGGCCCCTGTCGCGATATCGTATTACTTAACGCTGCGCCAGCCATTGTTGCTGGGGGCAAGGCCAAGACGTTGCTCGAAGGGGTTCTTGTGGCTCAAGGCTCTATTGACACTGGAAGAGCAAAAACAAAGCTAGATCAGCTCATATCAATATCACAATCGTTATAGTGTCGAGTTCATAGATAACATGTTGCAAGAAATTATTGCTCATAAACACGATGAGGTGATGACACGTAAGTCATTACTATATAAATCAAACCTTAATAGTGTTATTTCAGACATTCCATCTACTCTTGGTTTTGCAAAAGCTCTTCGCGGTACGCGAGGTGACTGTCCGCGTCTTATTGCCGAGATCAAACAAAAATCTCCTAGCGGAGGTATTCTTCGTGATCCATTTGATCCCCTTGCCATTGCTAATACGTATAAAAAATCTGGGGCAGCTGCCTTATCTGTTTTGACGGATCAGCGGTACTTCAAGGGAAATTTAGATATCATGGCTGCACTTGGAAAGGCGGTTGCGTTACCGATTCTTAACAAGGAATTTATGTTAGATGAAATCCAATTTTACGAAGCTCGAGCCTATCGAGCGGATGCCGTCCTTCTTATTGTGGCGATTCTCGAGCGATCCCAATTAATTGAATATTCACATCTTGCGTTGGAGCTTGGTCTTGATGTATTGGTTGAGGTTCATACAGAGAGAGAACTTGAAATTGCGTTTGATGCTATGCCTGCCATTCAGCTACTTGGGATCAACAATCGAGATCTTGCCACCCTCACAATTAATCTTGAAACAACTCTCCAATTAGTCAACCGCATTCCTTCACACTTGCAAAGTAACATAACCATTGTGAGTGAGAGCGGGATCTCATCCCGCATTGATGTTGAGCGTCTTTCGGAGGCAGGAATCCATGCAATGCTGGTTGGTGAAGCGCTTTTGAAGGCTCCGGATATAAGTAGGAAAGTGTGCGAACTTCTAGACGTTAGTTTGTCTTCTCCCATCGCACTCTAGGTAGAGTGTGATGAAAACTACATCCAAGTTTGTTGAGCAGGTAGTCCTGCCGCTCAACGATGTGTATCAATGTGGACACCTTCCTCAATTTGTTTACTCATCTGGTGAGAGTTTGCTTTGTGATCACTGCGAAGAATCGTTTGGTGTTGATCGATCAGACCCATTCAGTGCAGATGTGATTTTCAGAAGAGAAAATCTGCTACCTTTTCTGCTGAAAAAAATGATTTACTGGTCCATGGCCACGGCCTATTTTGAGAGTTCCAGCCGCAGAAATAGCCCTTGTAATATATTCTTTTGCTAATCGTGACGCGGAAAGAGGAGGTTTGCCACGCGCGAGATGTGCGGCAATAGCTGAGGCGAAGGTGCAGCCGGTTCCGTGGGTATTTGTCGTTGTGATTCGGGGCGCTGGTAACGAGGTTATATGTTGACCATCGTAAAACAAGTCTTCGCTCAGAGGGCCTTTTCCATGTCCTCCCTTAAGCACCACTGTCTTTGATCCTAAATCAAAGAGCCTCTTGCATGCATCGTTTTTTTTCGTCTCAACATCGTCTGCTGAAATATCAAGTAATATTGCTGCCTCAGGAATGTTGGGGGTAATCACGGCTGCAAGCGGAATTAACCTAGTCTTGAGCACGTCGATGGCTTTAGGCTCTAGTAGTGTTTCTCCACTTTTGGACACCATGACAGGATCGACCACAATGGGCAATGAGTGATGGGTTCGAAAATAGTCAACAACAGTAACAATGATCTCTGGTTGGCTTAACATGCCGGTTTTAACACTTCGGATGGAAAGATCAGCAAAGACTGTCTCCATTTGAATACGGACAAACGATGGAGGGAGATTATAGATGTCACGCACTTCTTTAGTGTTCTGTGCGGTCAGTGCAGTAATTATAGATGCTCCGTAGACACTAAGTGCAGCGAAAGTTTTTAAGTCCGCCTGAATACCTGCTCCTCCGCTGCTGTCTGAGCCAGCGATGGTTAACGCGATGGGAGTGGGCATTGAAGAGAGGCAGCCTTATCTAACTGCGCCCGTAGCTCAGCGTAGGTTTGTGTTACGGGGAAGTTCGGGAATTCTTGAATGATAGACTCAGGTGGCCGAAAGAATATTCCCTTATCTGCAGACTGCAACATGGTCGTATCGTTATAGGAGTCTCCGGCAGCTAAGACGTAGAAGTTCAATCCTTTAAATGCCATGACTGCTTTTCTCTTCTGATCGTGTTGACGTAGGTGATATTGGTGAATTCGACCATCGGGATCAATTTCAAGAGAATGACTAAACAATGTTGGGTAGTTGAGTTTGTTCATTAAGGGTTTAATAACCTCATAAAAGGTGTCAGACAGGATCACCACTTGATAAGTTTCGCGTAAGGAATTCAAAAACTCATTCGCTCCTTCAAGTGGGTTCAGTGTGTTGACAGCAGCGTGAATGTCTTGCAAGCGCAACGAATGCACATCCAAAATTTGCAATCTCTTTCTCATCAGGACATCATAGTCTGATATGTCTCTGGTTGTGAGACGAAAGTCATCTATTTGTGTAGCTTCAGCAAGAGAAATCCAAATTTCAGGTACTAATACCCCTTCAAGGTCTAAGCATACAATAACAGGTTGTTTCATTAATAACGCTTCCTCTCGCAAGCATCTTAGTCAAGAAATGTTTTCGCTAGCAAATAACATTAGATGTTATACCACAAATGTTGAGGAAATTGATGTTCCCAATATCTATGCATATTGAGGCAAAACACGTAGATATGGTAGTATTTCGTCCCTTTCTAGGCGTATGTAGCGATTCGGAGAACAGGAAAAAAATGGCTAAAGAAAGGCAACGAGCATCCCATATTTTGAGCTAACACTTATCGTATATTTTTTCGGTGCAGGGCTCTTTGTTATCTCCCTTGCTGTTCGAACCGAAATCTTGTCAAGCCTTGCAATTGGCATGACGGCCTTTGGGTTTGTTCTCCATTCAGCTACTCTCCACACCCATCTGTTTGGAACTGATCACGCTGCACTGAGTAGTCTCTTCGATGTCATGGTCTTTTTTGCATGGGGGCTTATTCTCACCTTTCTGATCGTCGAATATGTTAATCGGACTCCTGTTCTTGGATCATTTGTTCTTCCTCTTGCAGTGCTTGCATTAATTTTTGCGGCAACCGTTAGAGAAGATCTGCAGGTACTCAAACCTGTCCTTTCGAATATCTGGCTGCATGTGCTTATGATCGTTTCAGGCACCGTCGCCTTTGCTTTAGCATTTGCAGCAAGCGTCATGTATCTTCTCCAAGAGCGTCTTTTAAAATTAAGGCGATTTAGTCCAATGTATCATAAGCTTCCCCCTTTGGATTTTCTTGACGATCTTAACCGAAAATCAATTCTCCTTGGATTTCCGTTACTCACATTTGGCATTGCAGCAGGGGCGGTATGGGAAAATTTTTCCTCTGGGTCTTACTGGAATTGGGATCCGAAGGAAATTTCCACTGCTCTGACTTGGGTCTTTTATCTCATGGTTTTGCTTGGTCGTGTCCTGGTAGGCTGGCGTGCTAAGCATGCAGCATATCTAACAATGATTGGATTTGCAGGTGTAATCGTTACCTTTGCCAATGTAGAGTAATCCTGAAGACATCGATCTCTGAGATCAACAAACTATGCATATTGTCACTGCCGGACTCAATCATAAGACTGCACCGATTAAGGTACGTGAGGGGCTTGCTATATCGAATGGCGATCTTAGCTGCGTCCTAGCGTCATTGAAAACACTTTCGGCAGTAGAAGAGACGATGCTTCTTTCCACCTGCAATCGGGTTGAACTGTACGGGGCAACACGGGACATTGATGCTGCTAGTAAAGAATTACACCAGTTTCTCATTCAGCGAAATCCTATAATTGCTCCTGATCAATTAGCCCAGCATCTATATTTTTTGTCCGACGATGATGCGGTACGGCATTTATTCCGAGTTGCGTCAAGTTTGGACTCTATGGTTATGGGAGAACCTCAGATTCTCGGACAGTTTAAAGACGCGATGGAAGCGGCAGTCTCCCAAGGGTGCACAGGGGTAGTCTTGAATAAAGTTTTAAAAAAAGCCATTTCAGTTGCAAAAAAAGTTCGGACAGACACTCCAATTGGCGAGCAGGCTGTTTCTGTAAGCTATGCCGCTGTTGAACTTGCGAAGAAATTTTTTCAAAACCTTGCAGAACATTCAGTCATGCTAGTTGGTGCAGGCGAAATGGGAGAACTTGCTGGCCGACATCTTGTAAATCATGGTGTTCGGCAGGTTATGGTGACTACACGAAACTTTCAGCGGGCCCTTGAGTTTGCAAAACAATTTAAGGGGGAACCCATTGCATTTGAAACATTTAAAACAAAGCTGCTTCATACAGATATTGTGATCTGTTCAACTGGGGCACCTTATCCCATTGTTACAGCACAGGACATGATCAATATCATGCGTATGCGTCAGAATAAACCAATCTGCATCATTGATATAGCTGTTCCACGTGATGTTGAAGATGATGTTCGAGATATTGACGACGTCTACCTCTTTAACATTGATGATTTGCAACAAATTGTCACTGTGAATCTTGAAGAACGGCAAAAAGCTGCTCTGACAGCGGAAGCTATTATTCAAGAAGAAGTTGGAACAATAATGGGATGGATAAAAACACTTGAAACAATTCCCACCATTGTCGCACTAAAAAAGCATGCAGAAGAAATTCAACATGTTGAAGTTGAGAAAGTTTTGGCGCGTCTTCCCTCTTTATCTGCTGAGGAACGTAAAATTGTTGAAGGACTTGCTTTATCTATTGTGAATAAGCTTCTTCATCGTCCGTTAGTCACGCTCAAGGAAGAAGCTGCCAATGCCAACAGTGCCATGTATGTGGATGCGACCCGACGACTATTTTCCTTGGATGAGGATCATCGTGGCAACAAATAACCTAACCCGATTGTAAGTTGCTATGTCACAAGTTGAATTGAAAATTGGAACTCGGGCAAGCCAACTTGCTCTATGGCAGGCAGAGTGGGTGCGTGCACAACTTGAGCAGGATCCAAATGTGAAGGTTTCGTTGCACAAGATCAAAACATCAGGTGACAAGATTCTTGATGTGCCGTTGGCCAAAATTGGAGGCAAAGGCCTTTTTGTTAAGGAGATAGAGGAGGCTCTCCTCCGAGGAAATGTTGATCTTGCCGTACATAGTATGAAAGATGTTCCAACTGTGTTGCCAGATGCACTTGAGATTATTGCGATGACTGAACGAGAGGATCCACGAGACGCTATTTGTACTCAATATTCTATTACTGGAATTCATGATCTTCCAACCGGAGCAACCATTGGTACAAGTAGTCTTAGACGGCAAGCGCAACTCCTTCATCTTCGATCGGATTTTAAAATCTCGATGTTACGAGGCAACCTCGATACGCGATTACGCAAACTTCAGAATGGCGAATATGAGGCGATTATTGTAGCTGCTGCAGGTGTCAAGCGACTGGGACTAGAAGCTCAAGTAGCTGCCTATTTGTCAGTTGAGAATAGTCTCCCAGCAATGGGCCAGGGTGTATTAGGTATTGAGTGCCGGCAAGATGATACGGTTGTTCACGATCATATTTCTCGATTAAATCATCCACCCAGTGCGTACGCTGTTCTGGCTGAACGAGCTTTTGTTGACCGTCTCGAAGGAGGCTGCCAAGTTCCAATCGGCGCCTATGCTGTAGTTTCCGGTTCTTCCATTCGGCTGGATGGCCTTGTGTCGAGTGTGGATGGAACACGGATGATTCGAAATTACGTGGAGGGATCAATTAACGAAGCTCGCTCGCTTGGCATAGCGCTGGCTGAAGAGCTTCTAAGTAAAGGAGCAGATCAGATTCTAAAGGAGCTTTACAACAATTAGTAGCGCTATGTCAGTAATGCCCTCTATTGTTCATCGGACAGGGCGGGTCTATCTTGTTGGAGCAGGACCAGGAGATCCAAAACTGTTAACTTTGCGGGGCAAGGAATGTCTCGAGGAAGCGGATGTTGTGATCTATGATTACCTTGCGAATCCAGCGCTGTTGCGACATGCCACGAAAACAGCTATCGAACTGATCTATGTAGGACGACGAGGTCGAGGCCATTATTTGGATCAAGATGAAATTAATGCACTGCTTGTAGCAAAAACTAAAGAAGGGAAGACGGTTCTTCGTTTAAAGGGAGGTGATCCCTTTATTTTCGGTCGAGGAGGGGAAGAGGCTGAATTCGTTGCTAATGCAGGCATTCCTTTTGAGGTCGTCCCAGGAATCAGCTCAGCGCTTGCATGTCCAGCATATGCAGGTATCCCTATTACTCATCGCAGTCTGGCTTCTTCGGTGACAATTGTCACAGGACACGAAGACCCTGCAAAGTCTACATCCTTCGTGCCATGGAAATCCTTGGCGCAGAAGAAGGAAACCTTGGTTGTTTTAATGGGAATGCGCAATCTCTCCAGTATTGTTCGTTCGTTGCTTGATGAGGGAAAGCCTCCAACGACGCCTGTTGCACTTATTAGATGGGGTACACGCTCTGTTCAGCGTACGGTGATAGGAACGCTTCAAGATATTGTCAAGCTAAGTATCACCGCTAGAATAGATCCACCCGCTATCGTTGTTATTGGAGACGTGGTCATGCTTCGAGAGAAGTTAAACTGGTACGAGCAACGGCCTTTGTTCGGAAAAAAAATCATGCTGACTCGTGCATTACCTCAGGCACAGGAATGTAGCGATCTTCTCTATCGCTATGGAGCTGAAACAGTTGAGTGCCCAACAATTGAAATGATTCCCCCTTCCGATACCACAGAACTCCATCATGCGATTGATAACATTGACCGATATGATTGGGCCGTGTTTACTAGTGTCAATGGTGTAACTTATTTCATGCGTCATTTATATGATCGAAATCAGGATCTTCGTGTATTGCACAATCTTCGTATTTGTTGTATCGGCCCCCGAACGGCACAGGAACTTAGAGCCCATGGGCTCATCCCAGATATCGTACCAGAACTTTTTCAAGCTGAGGGCGTTATTGATGCGCTGACTCCGCTCGGTTTGAATGGAAAACGCGTGCTAATCCCACGTGCCGAAGTTGCACGGGAAATTCTTCCTGACACTTTTCGTGCGTTGGGTGCTGAGGTGACAGTGCCAGCTGTCTATCGTACTGTTCAACCAAAACATGATGTTGTGTGGGCAATGGAGATGCTGCGTCGTCATGAGATCTCCGTTATCACCTTTACAAGTTCTTCAACGGTCAGGAATTTTGTTGATCTTTTTGGTGGACGTGGCCACGTAGATGAACTGCTTTCGCAAACACGTATTGCAAGTATCGGCCCAATTACCTCAGGAACGTTGAACGACTTTGGCCTGATGCCAGTCATTACAGCAAAAGAAAATACTATTCCCGCGCTGGTTGCCGCTATTGTGGATTACTTTCAAAGCTAATTAGAAAGGGAAACATGTCATTTCCTCGTGATAGACTTCGACGGCTTCGAGAAACCTCTTCCCTCAGAAGATTGGTCCGGGAAACTCATCTCGCGCCACATCGATTTATTGCTCCAATTTTTGTGGCTGAGGGAAAACAGCTTCGCGAGGAGATCCTTTCAATGCCAGGGCAGTATAGAATTGCGCTTGATCAGCTTATTGCTGAAATAAGAGAGATTAAGGCTCTTGGAATCTCTGCAGTTTTGCTTTTCGGTGTTCCTGCTCAGAAAGATGAGGAGGGGAGTGGTGCATGGGATCCAGATGGAATCGTCCCAACCTCTGTCAAAATGATCAAGCAAGCAATTCCAGAAATTCTCGTAATTACCGATGTGTGTATTGATGAATATACTTCGCATGGACATTGTGGCTTGGTAAAAGATGGGCGGATTCTCAATGACGAAACTCTCCCTTTGTTGCAGAAAATGGCGTTGGTACATGCCCAAGCCGGAGCCGACATTGTCGCGCCATCAGATATGATGGATGGACGTGTTCAAGCTGTTCGGAAGGAGCTGGACACGAATGGATTTTTTGATATCCCCATCATGGCGTATGCTGCAAAATATGCATCATCTTTCTATGCCCCCTTTCGAGATGCAACGCAAGCGGGTCCGATGTTTGGTGATAGACAATCCTATCAGATGGATGCCGCAAATAGCCGAGAGGCTATGCGGGAAATTAGAACAGACATTGCTGAAGGTGCGGATATTGTGATGGTCAAACCAGCGTTACCCTACCTTGATATTATCAATCGGGCACGACAAGTTGCTCACTTGCCTATCGCAGCGTATCAAGTGAGCGGAGAATACAGTATGATTAAGGCCGCAGCTCAGAAAGGGTGGGATGATGAAGAGGGTGCCATGATGGAATCTTTGCTAGCCATTCGTCGGGCAGGTGCTGATCTCATCATCACCTACTTTGCAAAAGAGGCAGCTAGATTACTACAACGCGAGGAATAGCCCCATTCCATCTCCTCCACCGATCGCACCGATCACCTAACATGTTAATGAAAGTAACAAGAGACCGTGAAAAGATTTCTCGTGCTAACAGTCCAGTTGTAACTATTGGGAACTTTGATGGCGTACATCTTGGACACCAGGCACTTTTAAAAGAGGTTGTCACGAAAGCAAAAAGCATTGGTGGCGAGTCTATAGTGCTCACATTTCACCCTCATCCTCTTGCAGCTATTGCTCCGCATCTCAAACCTCAATTTCTAACGACACTTGACGAAAAACTTTCTCTGTTTGAGCGGGCAGGAATTATGCACACAATCTGTCTTGAGTTTTCCTCAGCACTCGCAGCAACTCCTCCTGCGACATTTGTAAATGATGTTCTTAATAGGGGCATAGGTGTTCGCGAGGTGTATGTTGGAAAAACATTTAAATTTGGCAAAGATCGTGCTGGAACAATTGAGGATCTCATACGCTTGGGTCCTGAAATGGGCTTTCACGTGACTCCTATTCTGTCTGTTCAAATGGAGGGTGAGACTGTGAGTTCTTCAATTATTCGAAAACGTATCCAAGAAGGGCGTGTAGCGGAGGCTGGGCGATTATTGGGGCGTCAATACACGATCGCTGGAATTGTTCAAAAGGGTGAGAAAAATGGGTCAGCAATGGGATATCCTACGGCAAATATTCCACTCTCTGTAGATCGCGTAATTCCTCCAAGTGGGGTGTATGCAACAATCGCAACAATTGATGCTATCCGCTATCATTCGGTGAGTTATATAGGAACCCGTCCAACTTTTCATGGAACCGAGCAATTACTAGAAGTTCATGTTTTTGATATGGAGGCTGATCTTTACGGCAAGCATATGGTGGTTGGTTTCTCCGAATACGTGAGAGGCGATATGGTTTTTCCCGATGCAACAAGTCTTGCACGTCAAATTGAAAATGATGTACGGCATGCACATCAAGTTTTGGCTACACCTGGAGCGGAAACCTATTAAGGGTTTTATGTCACGACGCAATCCTCGAGACTCAGCTGTACATTTCCGTACTCGCGTTCACAAGGTAATTACTAGGCATGATCTGATCCAGACTGGCGATCGTATTGTTCTTGGAGTATCTGGAGGCCCTGACTCCACTTGTCTTGCTGCCATATTGCATGAGTGGATTAAAAAATGGAACCTAACCTTATATCTTGCGCATGTAAATTATGGAATACGTGGCCATGAAGCTAAAGAGGATGAGATGTTTGTGAAAAGGCTCGCGCAAAAATTAGATCTCAAGGTCTCCATTAAACATGTTACCTCAGATGATCTCGCAAGCTTAGAACGGGAATCTTTTCAAGCGCGTGCACGGACAGTACGCTATCGTTTTTTTGAACATGTGGCTCAACAACAAGGGGCCCAGAAGATTGCAACAGGACATACCGCAGATGATCAAGCTGAAACGGTGCTTATGTGGGCAATACGGGGTGCTGGATTAACAGGACTTGGCGGCATTCCAATACAGCGTTGCCAGAAGATTATTCGACCACTGATCACACTCACACGAACTGATGTTTTGGCATACCTTGATGCAAGACACCTTACCTTCCAAACTGATTCCTCTAATGAAGTCCCTGTATATCTACGCAATCGTATTCGTCATGAGGTGATTCCAACACTGCAAACCTATAACCCTAAAATAGGCCGAGCGCTCTCACAACTTGCTGAAATTGTCAGTGAAGATGAAAAGATTCTAAGCACGATAACGCGACAAATATTCCAAGATATACTTGTGCCAAATCAAGACACTAAGGAAACTGACAGTTTGCATATTTCGCGATCGCGCTTTCTTAATCTCCCACGCGGATTTCAACGCCGATGTATCAGACAAGCAGTGGATCATATCAACGGGGACACACGGCGCCTCACGTTTGTGCACATTGAAGAAGCTATCGTATGTATTACAGTATCTTCCCGCCCCTCTGCCTCGTATGAATGTGCTGGGGTTATAGTGAACCATCATTGTCACGATGTAATAGCTATAACTAAAACTAATACGCAACTGCAGCCTTTATACTGGGACGCTCAATATCTTTCTGTTCCTGCTGAAATTGAATTGCACGTTCTTGGTTGCCGGATTAAAACATGGAGTGAGTCATCACTAGCAGGAGATTTTCCCGTCTCGCATGCAACCTTTAGAGCCCACAACTCTATGATTGCACACTTTGATTCAGATACCTTCGGGCTTCCGCTTACCGTTCGGTCTTGGAAGGATGGTGACGTATTCTGCCCTTCAGGTATGGACGGAAAGAAGAAAAAGCTTCAAGACTATTTTGTCGATACCAAGATTCCAAAGCGTTTGCGAAGTCAAATCCCTCTCATTGTGGCTTCAGAAGGTATTCTTTGGGTCTCTGGATATAGACAGGACGACCGATTCCGATGTCGCTCTACAACAAGGCGTACCTGTACTATTCAAGTCATTCGGTAACAGTACCAAAGAAACTTTTACCATTGTCAGAAAATTCTGATGTATGGTAGTATCGAATCTAGTCTTAGGTAGATCAGGATGGGGACAGGTATGAGCATTGCGCTGGCGACCGTGAGCTTTTGGAGAAAAAAATGAATTCGCGAAGCAAAAATCTTATTTTTTGGGTCGTGATCGGATTGTTCATGGTCTTGCTCTTTAACATGCTCAATGCACCTCTACGTGCACCTGTTCAGCAAGAAGTTGCCTTCAGTGATTTCATAACGAAACTTGAGGATGGTGAAGTTCGTGAGGTCACTATTACCGACCATAAGATTTCTGGTGTATTTAAGGAGGGAGAGCAGTTTACGACATACGCAGTTGATTATCCCGACCTCGTGCCACTTTTGCGTGAACATGATGTGCGTGTTGAAGCAAAACCAGATGATGATAGTCCATGGTATATCACCTTTCTAGTCACATGGGGCCCATTTATTCTTTTCCTTGGATTGTGGTTTTTTCTCATGCGCCAAATGCAAATTGGTGGGAATCGGGCACTTTCTTTTGGGAAAACTCGTGCTCGGCAACTCAATGAAGAGCGAAAGAAGATTACCTTTGCTGATGTAGCAGGAGTAGAGGAAGCTAAGCATGAGGTCATGGAAATAGTCGAGTTTCTTATGGATCCACAGAAATTTCAGAAACTTGGCGGGCGTATTCCAAAAGGTGTCCTTATCATGGGACCTCCCGGGACTGGGAAAACTCTCCTTGCACGTGCAATTGCTGGGGAAGCAGACGTGCCATTTTTTAATATTAGTGGATCGGATTTTGTCGAAATGTTCGTTGGCGTTGGAGCTTCTCGTGTACGAGATCTTTTTGAGCAAGGCAAGAAAAATGCTCCCTGTATTATTTTTATTGACGAGATCGATGCTGTTGGGCGACAGCGGGGTGCGGGTATTGGCGGTGGACACGATGAGCGTGAACAGACATTAAATCAACTACTGGTCGAAATGGATGGTTTTGGAACTGCCGATAGTGTCATCCTAATTGCAGCAACAAATAGGCCTGATGTACTTGACCCTGCGCTTCTCCGCCCAGGGCGATTTGATCGGCGTGTTGTCGTAAGTCGTCCTGATGTCAAGGGCCGTCTTGAAATTTTGAAAGTGCATTCGAAGAACGTTCCTGTCGCAAATGATGTTGAGATGAGTACTATTGCGCGGGGTACACCTGGATTTTCCGGTGCCGATCTTGAAAACCTGATTAACGAAGCTGCACTTTTGGCAGCACGGAACAATAAGGTAGCAGTGGATTTAAAGGACTTTGATCACGCCAAGGATAAAGTTCTCATGGGTGCAGAACGCAGAAGCATGGTGATTAGTGATGAAGAAAAGCGTGTTACTGCATATCATGAGGCTGGACACACCTTGATGGCAAAGCTTATTCCTGGTACGGACCCTGTGCACAAGGTTACGATTATACCGAGGGGGCAGGCATTGGGGCTCACCATGCAGCTTCCCCTTGAAGATCGTTATAGCCACTCTAGGCAGTTTCTGTATAACAATCTCGCAATTTTGCTAGGAGGACGCGTAGCGGAAGAACTAGTCCTCAATGAAATCACGACTGGTGCGGGAAATGATATTGAACGTGCGACAGAATTGGCGAGAAAAATGGTGTGTGAATGGGGAATGAGTGATATATTGGGCCCATTGACATTTGGGAAAAAGGAAGAAGAAATTTTCCTTGGAAGAGAGTTCGCGAAACACCGTGATTACAGCGAAGAGGTTGCCATAACCATCGATAAAGAGGTCAAAAACTTAATCACTCAATGTTACGATCGAACACGAAAAACCCTGAAAGAAAATATGGCCGCTTTGATTGCCCTTGCGCAAGCACTGCTGGAAAAGGAAGCCCTTGACAGTCATGAAATTGACCAAATTCTCAAAGAGTCAATCCCTCAGTGGGCACCAAGCTAAGTACGACTCAATCGTTATCTCGTCTCTTCAGAATCCTGAACGCTTTTTCACCTTCCTAACGCATTACTTCCTTCACGGGCACCATTTTACTCCCTCGGCATGTGTGTAGCGATGCGCATAGCTGGAAAAGATCTTTGCCTTGAAAATCGCCCATTAGTTATGGGGATACTAAATGTTACCCCAAACTCTTTCTCAGATGGTGGAAGGTATTTATCGATTGATCATGCTGTTGCTCATGCTATTGAGATGGAAGAAAATGGCGCAGATATTATTGATATTGGAGGAGAATCAACAAAACCTGGTGTTGCCCCCATCTCTCTTGATGAAGAGTGTTACCGTGTGCTTCCCGTTATCACGCAGATTGCAAAATGCACATCCATTCCACTATCTATTGATACGTCAAAATCTCAAGTTGCGAAACGGGCTCTCGATCTTGGAGTGAGCATGATCAATGATGTGACTGCCCTCCGAGGAGATCATGAAATGGCATCAATTGTAGCTTCAAGTGGTGCGGGAATTGTTCTGATGCATATGCAAGGTAGCCCTCGAGATATGCAGAATAAACCTATGTATGCATCCCTTCTTGATGAAATTTTAGAATTTTTTCGTGTGCGTTTAGCAGTAGCACAACAGGCAGGGATTCATGCGGATCAGATCCTTCTCGATCCAGGCATCGGATTTGGAAAGACCCTGAGCCACAACCTGAATCTACTCCAGCAACTTCACACTTTTCTTACGTTAGGTTATCCAGTGGTTATTGGGCCATCTCGTAAGTCATTTTTAGGGGAGATCTTCCAATGTCCGGTTGATCAACGTCTAATGGGTACTGCCGCAGCAGTGGCTATCGCAATTATGCATGGGGCAAACATTGTGCGAGTTCATGATGTTGCGGAGATGCTTCAGGTTGTTCATGTGGCGCAAGCTATTCGTTCTGGAAATATTAATGCTGATCAAAGGATTGAGGGCAAAACTCAGGATGACGAACTTGTTATGCTGCGAGGGAAAGTATGAAGAAGTTATTCGGCACTGATGGAATTCGAGGACTTGCCAATACTGAGCCTATGACATGTGAAACGGTTGTGAAAATTGGTCGGGCAGCTGCCTTTCTGTTTAAGGGAACATTGGGAAGGCATCGCATTGTTATCGGAAAAGATACTCGCCTCTCTGGATATATGCTTGAATCTGCACTCACATCTGGAATCTGCTCGATGGGTGTTGATGTTGTACTTGTCGGTCCAATGCCAACACCTGCAATAGCATTTCTTACGCGAACTCTTCGTGCAGATGCTGGAATTATTCTTTCAGCGTCACATAATCCATTTGAAGATAATGGTATTAAGTTTTTTTCTCGAGATGGAATGAAGCTTCCAGATGATATGGAAGATAAAATTGAAAACCTTGTGCTTTCCGGTGAAATTGATTCGATTCGCCCGACTGCAAACGAAATAGGAAAAGCATTTAGAGTTGATGATGCAGAAGGACGTTACATCGAATATGTAAAACGTTCGATTCCTAAAGGGATGACTTTTGATGGACTCAAAGTTGTGATTGATACGGCACATGGCGCTGCATATAAAACTAGTCCATACGTTCTTCAGGAGCTTGGAGCATCAGTTATTGTACTGGCACATGAGCCGGACGGAATCAATATTAATCGTGACGTTGGATCACTTTATCCTGAACATATCTGTCAAGCGGTAAAAACCCATGGTGCAGATATTGGTATTGCACATGATGGAGATGCAGATCGGGTTATCTTTGCCTCAGAGAAAGGCGATCTTATCGATGGAGACAAAATTCTTGGCATGATAGCCTTGGACTTGTTTCAAAAAGGACACCTTGCTAAGAATACCGTTGTGTTGACGGTCATGAGCAATCTTGGAATTATTCAAGCTATGGAACGTGCGGGTATCACTGTTTTACAAACTCAGGTTGGTGATCGCTATGTTCTCGAGGCTATGCTTAAAGGAGGTTTTATTTTTGGAGGGGAACCATCTGGACACGTGATTTTTATGAATCACAATACTACTGGGGATGGTCTAATCACTGCGCTACAGGTTTTAACAATGCTCAAGACGTCTGGATCAACTCTCTCAAAAATAGCTAATGTCATCACAATGTATCCGCAGGTCCTCATTAACATCTCTGTCAAATCAAAACCTCCAATCAATGAAATTCCAGAACTTGCTCAAGCGATCAAAGATGTTGAAAAAAAGTTTAATGGTTCGGGCCGAGTCTTAGTTCGCTATTCTGGAACTGAATCTGTCCTCCGTGTTATGGTTGAAGGAGAGGATCAATGTCTTGTTGATATCACTGCCAATAAACTTGCGATGGTAGTAAAACAGCATTTAGGCTGACCACTGCGGTAGCAGTATTGTTGTGTTTCTCCTGTTACGGGAAATTACACGTCTGGAAGATTCATCATAATTATTCCGTTCTAGTAGTGAGAGCGAGATTCTCTCATTGTAGCTCGGATGATCATTCATCACTCGTCAATTTAGCACGGCAGGCAGACATGTTTCGAAATTTGAGATGCCTTTTGGATTTCTCGCTCGTGCAAAGCCAGAGTACAACGGGCCCGCTACTAAAAGTCATAACCATGGCTGTTTGATCTAATCGCAAAGAATATGGGGATGTTGTTAAACAAGGAGTCATGAGATGAAAAGAAATAAACTATTTTACAAAAAGATAATTTATACGATTTTCTTCTTCACATTTCTACCTTTCTCCTTTCCCGAAAACCTGATTGCAAAAAAAGAGGAAGTGTTCTCTCCAGAATACTATGCAAAAAAATTCATGGAATTTTCTCACGAGTTTTTGCCTCATGTTGACCAACTTGATAAATGTCTTTTTGAGATGGATGAATTTGAGGCTGGAGATGTTTTTATTCAAGCTGAAGCATGTCAGAAATTTAAATCGATGCGACCAAAAACGATGGAGCTAGTTCAAAAACGACTAATACTCCAAACATCATATTCTAAAACCATCAAGGAGTTTTCTGCTCATGGAGGCTTGCCTCACAAATGGTTGAATCTTGCTTCTGAAACAAATGCTCTTGAAAAAATTGATCGCGCCAGGGAGCTTACAACGGCATTATTTGATGAATATGTGACGAAATATGAGGTTTTTGAATCCCAACTTGAGCGAACAGAAAAACTGAAAATTATCCTTTTACGAGACGCTGAGATTAAAATTACAGGCCTTGATCTTGATCGGAGGCTTGGGATGTTATCAGAAGATCAAAAAAAACGTGAACAGCATTTTCTCAAAATTGCCACCTCCAATATTTCTTCAAAGCGTCGTGCAAGCTGCATTACTGAAACATTTACAAAACGATATTGTGAATGTATTGATCAAAACCTTGCATGGGCTGTAGATTGGGAAAGTTTTTCGAATCTTTCTCAGATGCCACAATCAAAAGTTGGAGTAGATCGCGCCACAGAAGACATTCGTTCCAAAAAGATGATGGCTGGCCACATTCTAAATACCAAAAAGCTTTGTGAGGAACTGAAATCGTAATGATGATTAGTCCACGCATCTACATTAAGGGCATTTTCCATTTTTTGAGTCCAAGATTTCCCTTCGATCGTTTTGTTCAATTTCGTGGGAGCAGGATAGCTGAAAAATCGCGAGTGATTGAAAAGAGTGGTGAGCCGCCCCGGGCTCGAACCGGGGACACCCGCCTTAAAAGGGCGGTGCTCTGCCAACTGAGCTAGCGGCCCACTGCGTTGAACGGTGGGGGTTCTATCACGTTCTGAATCACTGCGTCAATGGTGATTTCGATCGTTTGACAAGAGAATTTTTGACCTTATTATCAAAGTTCATTCAGTATTTTATTATATCATCAGAGTGATTTCGGATTTATTTCCTGAATCGCCTCTTCATTAGCAGTATGTCTGTGGAGCTTCAGAAGCAGGATCTATTTTTCCACGCGAATGAATGATTCATTTTAAAATCAAAAATGATAATTCTTTGAAAGTTCTATCTTTTAGCTTAAGTGCGTTTGAGGAAAGTAGCGGAAAAACTTAAACTAGCACGATAAATCCGAGAATTGCGATAGGCAGGCTGTTTTCTTGGGAGTTTTTGTATCGTGAGATGGATATGACATCGAGGATTCCTTTTTAGGACACCCTTAACGTCGGATAAGACATATTATGTTGCAAGGTAGGGTTTAAAAGGCAGCCTCAGGTTCGAGTAGTTCCCAAATGAGGCTCTGTTCCAGCACAAAGACGCGACAAGTTAGCGCGATGCCGGACCCATATCACCACTGCAACTCCAAGAGCAAAGAGGAGACGATCAAAGCTTGGATTCCACAGTGCGATAATTACTGGTAACAACATTGCTGCAACAAGAGATCCAAGCGCTGAGAATTTCCAAATGATTACGGTAATTACCCAGATTCCAAGTAGTAACATCCCAAGAACAGGATCTATGCCTAGAATCGCTCCTAACGCTGCGGCAACACCTTTCCCGCCATCAAAACGAAGAAATACGGAGTAACAATGCCCAATGATAACGGCAAAACCAATCAAGAGAAGATTACGTGGCTGAGTGGCATGTTCTTGAAAAAGAATTGGAATGAGAATAATAGCGAGAAATCCTTTTCCAGTATCTCCTACTAGCGCATAAAATCCAGCTTTTTTTCCCGCAACGCGTAAGACATTGGTAAATCCAATATTGCCACTCCCGCTCACACGGGGGTCAATTCCCGTGGTTACTCTTGAGGCAATTAGCCCAACAGGAATCGACCCTAACAAATAGGCACAAACAATCTGAGTAAGGTCAACCCACATGTGATACTCCTTGCTTAGTGAGAGCTAAGTGTCATATGTTTCCATAGCTTTGCTGCATACTGAATTCCTGAAATTAACGCGAGGATGAGTGACGCATAAAGACATAGAGATCCCCACATATGAAGATCAGCAACCGTGATCGACTCATCTTGCAGCAATAAGAATACAATAGCCACAATTTGGAGAATCATTTTATATTTTCCTGTGATATCTGCTCCTAACACTAAGCCTTGAGATGCCGCAAGCGAACGAAGTGCTGTAACTGAAAATTCTCTCCCAACAATGATAATCGCAACCCAAGCGGCAACACGATCCATATCAACAAGTAGAAATAAGGCCGCCATGATCAAAAGTTTGTCTGCCACTGGATCTAAAAGGCGTCCAATGGTTGTAACTTGCGAATGACGGCGTGCAATATAGCCGTCGAGCGCATCGGTGGCTGATGCTGTTAAAAAAACAGCTGTCGCGAAAAGCAGGCTGTATTCGAAAGAACTCACGACACTCATAATAAAGATTGGAATTAAAAGAATGCGCGCGAGGGTGAGAGTGTTGGGAAAATTCAAGGCTTTGAGACCTCTTGGATTCTCCATGATCATATGATCCTAGACTTTAAAATATCATGCAGATGAAGAACGCCCTCTGTGTGCCCTTGGTGATTGGTTACAACTAACGACGTGATCGCGTGATGTTCCATTACATGCAAGGCTTCTGTAGCAAAAGCATCTTTGAAAATTGTTCTCGGATGTGTTGACATAATTGCCTTTGCAGGAAGAGACAGAAAGTCTGCATTTTTTTCAATTCCTCTCCGCAAGTCACCATCTGTAATAATTCCAAGTAAATAGCCTTCCTTATCTTCCACGGTTGTTAAACCAAGTTTTTTGGATGTCATTTCAAAAGTTATGGTTTTTAGTGAAGCGTTCACTTGAACGCGAGGAATGCTCTCTTTCTCATGGAGAAGATCAGCAACGCGGAGCAGTCGTTTTCCAAGCATCCCTCCTGGGTGAACATGTGCAAAGTCTTGTTCATGAAAACCACGCTTGCGAAGGAGTGAGATGGCCAGTGAATCTCCCATTGCCAATGCCGCCGTTGTGCTTGCTGTTGGTGCAAGCCCAAGCGGACATGCTTCTTCGTCAACTGAGACATCAAGAATGACATTACTTTTATTCGCAATTGTAGAGCGTGGATTACCTACTAGTGCTACAATAGGCACACCAATTCGTTTGATTGCTGCAAGTATTTGGAGAATCTCATTTGTTTCACCACTATTGGATACAATGAGTGCAATATCGCTATGGGAAATCATTCCTATATCGCCATGAACGCCCTCTGCTGCATGCAAGAAAAACGCTGGAGTTCCTGTGCTTGCAAACGTTGAAGCTAGTTTTGCGCCAATGAGGCCAGATTTTCCCATTCCGATTACAACGATCTTCCCTTGACATTGGAACAGAATATCTACAGCGTCACTGAATTGCTTTCCTAAGCGAGCACGAAGCGCAAGGATTGCTTGTGCCTCTATCGCAAGGACTTGTTTCCCAGCCTCAATACTCATTTGAACTTCCATGTGTTACCGAGGCAATGGCTTTGAGGTGAGTAAGTAGAGACTTGAGTTCTCCTAGAGGAAGCATATTGGGCCCATCGGAAGAAGCGTGATCTGGATTTGGGTGAACTTCCATAAAGATTCCATCGCATCCTGTAGCTATGGCAGCACGGGCTAAAGGTGCAATAAACTCGCGTTGACCAGATGAAATACTTTGACCGCCTCCTGGCAACTGCACACTATGAGTCGCATCAAATATGACAGGGTAACCAAAGGCGCGCATGATCATTAAAGAACGAAAATCAACAACAAGATTATTGTAGCCAAACATGGTGCCGCGTTCAGTGATGATGACATTGTTATTTCCTTGGTCCGTTATTTTTTCAACAGCAAACTTTATGTCCCATGGCGCGAGAAATTGACCTTTCTTTATATTGATAGTTTTTCCAGTTTGTGCGGCGGCAACGATGAGATCTGTTTGTCTGCACAGAAAAGCTGGAATCTGCAGAATGTCAAGAACTTCACTTGCAGGTCTGATTTCTTCAATCGAATGAACGTCTGATAAAATAGGGATGTTAAACCTACTGCGAATTCGTTCAAGTATTTTGAGGCCAGAAAGTAACCCAGGGCCACGATATGATCGAAGAGAAGTCCGATTAGCCTTATCGTATGATGATTTAAATACTAAAGAAAATCCAAACTGAGCGGTAAGATCCTTAAGTGTTGCAGCAATGTCGGTAAGTAGTGATTCCTCCTCAATAACACAAGGACCTGCGATAATTACGTGGGAGTTTTCATTCCCTATGGCAACGTTACCGGTGCGCACGGTGTGACCCATATTAAATCACTTCCATTCTGCTTATGAAAGTATTGCGTGGCGGTTGAATTCTCATACGTATCTACATGCTTTCTGTCTGTACCCTTCTTATCGGGGCATGACAAAAATTACAACAACCTGAATTGGTATAAACAACAATCTCATGTGCTTTTCGAAAAATTAAGAGCAGCTTCTACAAATGCAGAAAAAAGTGGATGAGGTTCTCTCGGACGAGAATTAAACTCAGGGTGAAATTGTGTCGCTACAAACCAAGGGTGGTTGCGCAATTCAATAATCTCAACGAGATTCCCATCAGGAGATAGCCCACTGAGAAGCAGTCCATGACTCGTGAGAATTTTTCTGTACGCGTTATTAAACTCATAACGATGGCGATGCCGCTCCCTAACTTCTGTTGTTTTGTAGAGTGTATGGCTAATAGTGTTTTCACTTATTTGGCAAGGGTATGATCCGAGACGCATCGTTCCACCTTTGTCATGGCCAGCCTGGCCTTCCATAAGATCGATAACAGGAAACGGTGTTTGATCATCAAACTCTTGGCTATTGGCGCCATTGAGGAGGGCAACGTGTCGTGCAAACTCAATGACAGCGAGTTGCATGCCAAGACAGATTCCAAGAAATGGAATCTGTTGCTCCCGTGCATATTGAATCGCGTTAATTTTCCCTTCCGTGCCGCGCCATCCAAATCCACCTGGAATAAGAATTCCGTGGACATCAGTAATAAGAGAGGCAATGCCGTGTTGCTCAATATCGTCCGTCTCAATCCATCGAACCTCAACACAAGATTGATTTGCTAAACCTCCATGCGTTAGCGCTTCTAAAAGACTTTTATACGAGTCATGTAATTCCACGTATTTTCCGACAACTGCGATAGTCGTGTGATTTTGTGGATTCTTAATTTGTTCAACCATAGTAGTCCACTCAGAGAGGTCTGGAGACGTGCCATGAAGTTTTAGATGTTGAACAATAAATTCGTCTAAGCCTTCCTGTGCGAAACAAAGAGGAAGCTCATATACAGTATCTACATCCATAGCGGTCATAACTGCCTCAGTGTCGACATTCCCAAATAGTGCAATCTTTTGCTTGAGAGAATTCGGAAGTGAGCGATCTGTTCGACAGAGAATAATGTTAGGTTGAATTCCAATTTCTCGCAGTTTATTAACGCTGTGTTGTGTTGGCTTCGTTTTCAATTCTCCAGCAGTGCGAACATATGGTAGAAGGGTCAGATGTATATAGATTACATGTTTTCTGCCAATATCAAATGGGATCTGACGAATTGCTTCTAGAAACGGAAGGCTTTCTATGTCACCGATCGTTCCTCCAATTTCGACGATCAAGGCATCTAGCCCTTCTCCCGCTTTTCGAATTGTTGCTTTAATTTCATCAGTAATGTGAGGAATGACTTGAACCGTATCACCAAGATAATCCCCCCGACGTTCTTTGGTGATAACATCAAAATAGATCTGTCCAGTGGTGGTATTATTTTGGCAAGTCATATTCAATGAAGTGAAACGCTCATAATGCCCTAGGTCAAGGTCAGTTTCTGCCCCGTCATTGGTGACGTACACCTCTCCATGTTGGTAAGGGTTCATTGTTCCTGGATCCACATTGACATAAGGATCCAGTTTAAGAAATGAAATTTTTAGCCCACGGTGTGAAAGTAGGTTTCCAATAGATGCTGAGGCCAGCCCTTTACCTAATGCAGACACAACTCCACCGGTAACAAAAATAAACTTTGTCACTGTATCTCCTGTGTGTTCAAGGTGTCCATTTGATCCTATTTTTCAGCTACTTAGAGAGTGTCATGTCTATTAAGGGAATTATTTTTTCTGCCTCCATAAGATCATCATGTGTATCAATCCGAATTGATGGATACTTCGTTTCCCAAGTTTGAATCGCGATGCCAGTTTCTATGGCACGAAGTTGTTCAAGATTCTCAGCAGCTTCAAGCATGCTGGTAGGCCTCGCTGCAAACTGTTGCAGAATTTTATTCCGGTATATGTAGATACCAATGTGCTCATAGATCGAATGAGTCCATGAAATAGATTCAAGACTTTTATTTTCGCGATGAAACGGAATCGCACTACGCGAAAAATACAGGGCTTTTCCCGTGTTATCAATCACGACCTTTACCACATTTGGATTATGAAAGTTGGCGAGGACTGTCATAGGACGGCGCAAAGTCCCCATCTCTGCTGAACTTTTCAAAAAGGAATCAATAAGATCATTAAGTAATCGTGGATCAAAGAGTATTTCATCCCCTTGAACATTGACAATTATCTCATCAGGTATGTGTGATGTCACCTCTGCCACGCGATCAGTTCCTGTTCGCGCAGAAGGCTCTGTCAGGACAACCTCGCCATGAAATCCTTGGACGCATTGCCGAATATCCTCACTATCGGTGGCCACAATAACATGATTGACACTCGAAGATTTAGATACAGCTTCGTAGACTGTTTGGATTAGTGGCTTTCCCCACAGCTTGGCCAAAGGTTTTCCAGGAAAACGTGAGGACCCAAACCTTGCTGGGATAACAACAAGTACTTTCATTATTTGACAATTTCTGTGCCGTATGATGTTAGGGATTCTAACAATTCTTCTTGCACAACTGTTGACGTACCTACTTTTCCAACAACAATTCCTGCGGCATGTGTAGCAAGAATAGCAGCCTCATAAAATGAAGCTCCGGCTGATAGTGCAAGAGCAAGCGTTGAAACGACCGTATCTCCAGCGCCTGTTACATCAAATACAGGTCTCGCTGTAGTTTGGATTCGCCGTGTTTCCTGCGCAACTTCAAAAAGGCTCATTCCATGCTCACCTTGTGTGATAAGCACAGCATCACACTGTTGCTGGTTTTGAATAGCACGACCGGCTTGCTCAATAAGTTCAAAGCTTGTGTTTGATGAAGGCCATATCCCCGTTGCGCTCATTGCCTCTCGTTGGTTTGGTGTTAGCATTGTTACTCCATTGTAACGTGAAAAATGCTCAACTTTTGGATCGACAATCACAGGAATTTTTCGTTCTGCTGCAAGTTTACAGATAGCTTGCATGATGGGAGCAGTCACCACTCCTTTTGCATAGTCCGAGATAACAATACAGGATACGTGAATAATATTGTGAGTAATTTGCTCAAGAAGGAGAGCTTCGAGGGTTGCGTCAATGTCATGCGCGCGTTCAGTATCAACTCTAACAACCTGTTGATTATGGGAAATGATACGTGTTTTTTGCGTCGTGGGTCGCTCATGGTCTGTGCAGAGACCAAATGAGCCGTTTCTAGAGTCAATGTCACAACACGTTTTGAGCTTTTCTCGAAGGAGCTGAGCAGGCTCATCGTCTCCTACAACCCCACACACCCATGCTTGTCCGCCAAGCGTAATGATATTGTGGAATACATTTCCTGCCCCTCCAAGCGCTTGAGTTCTAGATGTGACAGAAACAATGGGTACTGGGGCTTCTGGGGAAATACGCTCAACAGTACCCCAAAGGTAGTCATCAAGGATAAGATCGCCAACAATAAGAATTTTGGCAAAACGAAATTGTTCAACAAATGCAGCAAGATTGGTCACGTAATGGACTACCCGTACCCTGCATGATGTTTAAGAAATTCTTGGCAAATCAGTCTAGCATCGCCATTCAAAACGTGCGCAGAAGTACGTAAAGAGAAGATATTGATGATATCGTTGACGTCCTGCTTCAATATATTGCTACTGAACGACGTTTCCAAGTCGATTCCAGCGGACATTGGTATTTTCATGATCCCATGACCAATAAATCAAAAAAGCCTCCCCTTTAATTTTTTCTCTATTTACAAACCCCCAAAATCGTCCATCAAGGCTTTGATCTCGATTGTCTCCCATAACAAAATATTTGTTTGGAGGAATAGTAATTGGGCCAAAATTATCTCGCGGATGCAAGTCAGCTGGCAAAATTGAAGAGTCGGTATGTTGCTTATAGGGTTCAACTATTGAGACGTCATTAACATATAAGACTTTATCCTTGAGTAAAACTCGATCCCCGGGTAGTCCTACAATACGTTTAATAAAATCTTTGCTTTCATCTTCTGGATATTTAAAAACAATGATATCTTGTTTTTCAGGCTCATCAAATGAAAACAAAACATGATCAGTAAATGGAATTTTTACTCCAAACAAAAACTTGTTTACGAGAATGTGATCGCCAATTACCAACGTTGGAATCATGGATCCCGATGGAATCTTGAATGCCTGAACGACAAATGTCCGGATAATCAAGGCAAGAATGATAGCAATGATAATTGCTTCGGTGTATTCACGGACAAGAGATTTTTGTGGCTTTCCTTCATGGCGACTGGTTGACTCATTTTTTGCTAGCGGTGTCATGTGTGTAGATAAGGAAATGGGTTTAGTCGTCGCATCTGGAATATCAGAATTTTCAATAATTCATTGTTAGGTGTTAATTCGAAGCAAGGCCAAAAATGCTTTTTGCGGTATGGTAACGCGCCCTACTTGTTTCATGCGTTTTTTACCTTCTTTTTGCTTTGCCCACAATTTTCGTTTACGCGTAATGTCTCCACCATAGCATTTTGCGGTCACATCTTTTCGAAGGGCTTTTACAGTTTCGCGTACAATAATTTTGTGCCCAATGGCCGCTTGAATTGCGACTTCGTAAAGTTGCTGAGGTATCTCTTCCTTCATCCGTTCAGCAAGTCGTCGTGCACGAAACGATGCAACTTCGCGCGGAGCGACAAATGATAGAGCATCAATCGATTCTCCGTTAACAAGAATATCTACTTTTACAACGTTAGCTAGTTGATATCCTGCAAACTCGTAGTCAAATGATGCGTACCCTTGGGTGCAAGATTTTAACCGATCATAAAAATCAAGAACAATTTCGTTGAGCGGAAGCCGATAGGAAAGAAGAACACGACCAATGCCCGTGTAGGTAAGGCTATTCTGTGAGCCACGCCGTTCTTGGCACAACGCAAGGAGAGGCCCGATATAGGCCTCTGGTGTCATGATTGTTGCGTCCACATAGGGTTCCTCAACACTCACCATATGATGAGGATCCGGTAATTTTGCTGGATTATCCACTTCAATAACCGAATTGTCAGTCAGTGTCACCTTATAGACAACAGTGGGCGTAGTGCTAATCAGATCAAGACCATATTCTCGTTCTAATCGCTCTTGAATAATTTCCATGTGAAGAAGACCAAGAAAACCACAGCGAAACCCAAAACCGAGGGCTAAAGAATTCTCTGGTTCATAACGAATCGAAGCATCATTGAGGCAAAGCTTTTCCAATGAATCTCTGAGGTCTTCAAAGTATTCAGTATCTGATGAGTAAAGGCCACAAAATACCATCGGTTTTGGTTCGCGATATCCTGGACAAGGAGTAGCCGTTGGACGAGCTGCTTCAGTCAAGGTATCTCCAATAGAGATATCCCCTACTTGCTTAATGCCACAAACAACATATCCAACTTCACCAGTATTAAGTGCAGCGGACTTCTCCCGTTTAGGGGTAAAAATCCCAACTTCACCGACGGTAAGAACTTTTCCCGTTGACACAACCTGCAATTTGAGTCCCGCTGTAATATTTCCATCAATGATTCGTGTCAAAACAAGCACCCCTTGATAATCGTCAAACCACGAATCCATAATGATGGCCTTCAAGGGAGAATGCTCATTGCCTTGAGGTGGAGGGATTCGTGCGACAATTGCCTCAAGGACATCTTGGACTCCATCTCCTTGTTTTGCGCTTACCTGCAATGCATCGGAGGCATCAATTCCAATGACATCTTCAATCTGTCGCTTGGTTCCTTCGATATCAGCATTGGGCAGGTCGATCTTGTTAAGGACGGAAAGCATTGCTAGATCGTGTTCCAAAGCTAGGGATGCGTTGGCAATCGTTTGGGCCTCGACGCCTTGGGCAACATCTACTAGAAGCAATACCCCTTCGCATGCCGCAAGACTTCGTGATACCTCATAGTTAAAATCTACATGCCCAGGGGTATCGATGAGATTGAGCTGGTAGCAGGTTCCGCTCTGTGCTCGATAGGTTGTTTGAACGGCACGTGCCTTTATGGTAATTCCACGTTCCCGTTCAAGGTCCATATCGTCGAGAAACTGCTCGCGATACTCGCGTGCAGTGATGGCGCCAGTAACCTCGAGTAATCTATCGGCGAGGGTTGATTTGCCATGATCGATATGTGCGATGATCGCAAAATTCCGGATGTGTTGCTGAATATGATTTCTCCTAATGGCGTGCAAAATGGGGATTATATGCGGTCAGTGATTTCATTGTCAAAAGAGTAAAACACCCTTTATAATTCCGGTATGCCTCGTCATCTTGCTAGTAAGATTCGTATTCATGGCCCCGCTGTGCGGCGGTCTTCAAAAAATACCACGAATCGCCTTCAGCGTGATGATCAGAAGTTCGTTTGGCATCCATTTACTCAGATGGAAGAATGGATGCAAGAATCTCCTATCATTATTGAACGTGGCGATGGAAGACACCTTATCGATACTGAAGGCAACCGTTATTACGACGGTGTTTCGTCACTTTGGGTCAATATTCATGGCCATCGAACTGCTGCACTTGACCAAGCCCTACGAACACAACTTGAAAAAATTGCCCATTCAACTCTCCTAGGGTTGGGTAACGTCCCTTCCATTGAATTGGCAAGACAACTTATCAAAATTTCCCCTCTAGGCCTCCAGAAGGTCTTCTATTCAGATAACGGTTCCACAGCGATGGAGATTGCTATGAAATTGGCATTTCAATACTGGCAGCAACAAGGCCGTCAATTCCGTCGAAAAAGGAAGTTCATCTCTTTTGATATGGCCTATCACGGAGATTCTCTGGGTACCGTCAGCCTCAGTGGAATTTCACTTTTTCATAAGACATACAAGCCGCTCCTATTTAGAACTTTTAAAGCTGATCCTCCCTACTGTTACCGGTGTCCACTTCAGTTGCGCCACCCAACTTGCTATCTCGCATGTCTTCACCCAATTGAATCAACCCTGAGAGAGCACCATCAGAGCATTGCAGCATTGGTCATTGAACCTATGATTCAAGGTGTCGGCGGGATGATTACAAGCCCAAAAGGATATTTGCGAGCAATACGTGAGTTGTGCACTCGTTACAATGTCTTACTGATTGCTGATGAGGTTGCAACTGGCTTTGGGCGCACCGGAAAGATGTTCGCATGTGAGCATGAGAGCGTAACTCCTGATTTTATGGCAGTAAGCAAAGGGTTAACTGGTGGATATATGCCACTTGCAGCGACATTAACTACTCAAGAGATATATGATGGATTTCTAGGGGCCTACGATGATTTCAAGACATTTTTCCATGGCCACAGTTATACCGGAAATCCTCTTGGATGTGCGGTTGCATTAGCTAATCTAAAGCTTTTTAGACGAACAAAACTTCTTCAAATATTGCCACAGAAAGTTCGCACTTTTGAAGTAGCGCTACGGGCACTGAAATCTCTTGCACATGTTGGACAGGTCAGGCAGATCGGTCTTATGGCAGGGATAGAGTTGATTCAAAATAAAAAAACTAAGCAACCGTATCCCCTCGAAGACAGAATCGGACATCGCATAGCCATGGAAACCCGAGGTCAGGGACTGATTATCCGCCCGAGCGGGAATATTCTTATCCTGATGCCTCCACTGACAGCTACTCATAATGAACTTCAAGTGATGGTTGACATTGTAAAATCTGCTATCCAATCCGTTACACGATTTCAGTGTTGACCCATCGATTTTTTGTTAGCAACAGAATGTTAGGTGATGATGGTCCTGGCTTCATCGTGTTCAAGTGCCGATGAGAAATTACGCGGTAGTGGAATAGTTTTGGATGGCCCCATCGATAAAACCGTAATTCTATGCCTAGAATTCTCCATTGAATTCCAATCCAGTAATCTGATATAGCACAACTACTCTATATGACGAAGTTGATGTTCAGGATTTCATAGGTCACGGTTTTGCTCGGTGTAATGACCTCGACTTCCTCTCCAATGCGGTGCCCAATCAGAGCACGTCCCACTGGCGATTGAACGGAAATTTTCCCTTCCTTAAAATTGCTTTCTTCTTGTCCTACGAGCGTATAGCAATATTTCGTGTTGGTTGTGATATCTCGAAGATCAACCGTTGCGCCAAATACAATCTTGTCCTTGGGGCCTTTGCTCGGATCAATAATTTCAAGTTCCCCAAGCTTTGCTTGAAGCATCTGAATCTTCCCTTCAATGAAACTTTGTTTGTCCTTTGCAGCTTCATATTCAGCATTTTCGGAAAGATCTCCGTGAGAGCGAGCTTCTGCAATGGCTTTGATCACACTTGGTCGTTCCTTCTTAATGAGCTGCTCTAGCTCTGCTTGCAACATTTCGTAGCCTTTTTTCGTAATGGGTGCTTTCATATTCAATGGACTCCTTCTATTCAGTAATAAAGTTAGGATCTCAGTATAGTAAGATTATTTTTTCCGCAAAATTGTTCACTAAAATGAGGCCTATTTTCTATCGGACTAGATAAAAGTACCATTGGAAGTTAGATTTTTAAAGTACAGAATACTCTTTATTTGCTATGGCCAGTATGCTCAATCAAAGGATCGCATAGTAAATAAAATCAGAATGACTATATTATATGCTGTGATCCCGCAGCGTGGATTCCATCCTTTTCTCGTACGGTCCATAGTATTACCAAACCTATGAGAAAGAATCCCGCCATGGAAAGTGCTGCCGGACGTTGGCTGCCTGCCATCGTGGTGATTTGACCGTAGATCAGTGGCCCTATTATTGCCGCAAATTTCCCGCTAACAGAGAAAAATCCAAAAAACTCTCCAACTTTGTCACGAGGCGTAAAGTATCCAATGAGGGTTCGACTTGCAGATTGGTTTGATCCCAGTGCAACTCCAGCAATCAATCCCAAAATATAGAATTGCACGGCAGTTTGAACAAAGTAGGCTCCAAGAGCTACTCCAACCCAGATTATCAAAGTGGCCATAATTGGTTTTCGTGGCCCAACCCGATCGACAATTATTCCAAAAACGTATGCGCCAAAAGCTGCAGCAAGCTGGACAATGAGAAAGTAGAGAATTAGTTCCGCTGGGGTAAATTCTAGCACTCTGCTCGCAAAAATACCTGCAAATAGAATGACAGTATTTATGCCGTCAGTGTAGATGAGGTAGGCAATCAGGTACTTAAACAGCTCTTTATATCGTGTAATTTCACTATAGGTTCGTCGTAGCCGTTGGAAGCCGATAGTCCAAAGAGATTCTTCTGTAACAAACGAATATGAAATTGCCCGTTCCTTTAGATAGAGAAAGAGAGGTAGGCTGGCAAGGGAAAAAAATAGGGCGGTCATCACAAAGCTAAGTCGATAGTTGAGGAGATTCTCTGCTCCCAATCCTCCCTCAAGCAGTGGGTAGGCAAGTGCTAGCGCGCAAATCCCCCCAACATACCCTAAACCCCAACCATAGCCGGAAATTCGCCCAATATTTGATCTAGTTGAGATTTCGACCAGAAATGCGCTATAGAGCACAAACCCGAGATCAAAACCAATGTTGGCTAAGCCAAAGACAATAAGGCCAAACCAGATATCTCCTGAGGTGACAAAATACAGACTTGCCGTGCTAATAACACAGAGTGCTGTGCAACATCCTAACAAAGGTTTTTTCGTGGCCGTTGCATCAGCTGTTGCTCCTAAAATTGGAGAACACAGCGCGACCAGAAACATCGAACACGCATATCCCCAACTCCAGAGCTGTTCGGGGCTGTACTCCGATGTGCTCGCGACAATCTGCACAAAATAGACACTGTACCCAAGAGTAAGAATCAAAATTGCAAACGAGGAGTTAGCAAAGTCAAAAAAACACCATGACAGGATCTCACGACGAGTAACTGGTTCGTTTTTATTGCTGCAGGGAGAATCGAATGCTGAGCACATCACTGTTACGAGGAATGCAATGACAACGCAGAAGACCTAGATTTCACAGTGTCAATGATTTGTTTGTGTGCGGCAATTCCCACTATCTTTGTTACCTTCTCAGGATCTGCAGGGGCATGCGGAAAGACATATTGTGTTTTGAAGTCAATAATACGCTTGAATGACTCGTTGATTCGTGATAGTGCAATGCGTCCATTGATTGTTGCTTTATAGACAGCATCCATAGCAGCGACCTGCTTCTCGCTATTATGGCAAATGAGTAAGTGATCTGTGCCAGCTTTAATCGCGATAATAGCGGCCTCTTGAATCTCTGTGTGATCAGTGATCGCCTTCATCTCAAGATCATCGCTAAAGATGAGGCCATTAAATAGAAGCTTTTCGCGAAGAAGTCTTGTTTGAATTAATTGTGACAAACTCGCCGGATAGAGCTGGTCAAGCTGTGGATATTGTACATGGGCGGTCATGATCGCAGGAAGACCTTTTGCAATAAGAGTCTGGAAAGGACGACATTCACGTTCTCTCAGTTGCTCTGCTGAGAGAGAGACTATCGGAAGCTCATGATGCGAATCCACATTGGTATCGCCATGTCCAGGAAAGTGTTTTCCACATGGCATAATTCCTTGTTCCTGATATGCTCTAATTGTTGCCCACCCTAAACGAGACACTATATTTGGATTGGCCCCAAAACTCCGTTCACTGATGATAGGGTTATCAGAATTTGTGTTCAAATCAAGCACAGGAGCATAGTTGAGATTCACCCCTATTGCACTAAGTTCGCATGCACCAACTGATGCCACAGATGTGACCAATTTTTCTGAGCCATGACGGCCAAGTTCACCACTACTTGGCAACGGAGTAAGGCCTCCAGAAAAACGAAACACGGTTCCACCCTCGTGGTCAATTGAGATCCAAAGAGGTGTTTCAGGAGAATGCTCCTGCAATTTGTTGGCAAGCATTGCAGCTTGAACATGATTGTCGAGGTTTCGCGCGAATAGAATGACGCCGCCAGGCTTGTAGGAAGCGAGTATGTGAGCGAGGTCAGCTGAGACAGCAGTCCCTTGAAACCCAAGAATAAATAGCTGCCCAATTTTCGCTTTTAGATTCACAAAGGTTTTCCTGCAAGGTCTTGCAGAAGTTCAATAATTAGTCGTGCTCCTATGCCTGTTGGGCCTTTGGGTATATATGGTCGTGCAGATTCTCCCCAATCTGTACCTGCTATATCAAGATGTACCCATGGGCAGCCGTCATCGACAAAATGACTAAGGAATGCCGCTGCTGTAATTGTTCCACCTCCTCGACCACCAATATTGCGAACATCTGCGACATCGCTTTTAATTTGCTCTTTGTATTCGTCCCATAATGGAAGTTGCCACGCTCGTTCACCAATAAACTCTCCGATTCGTTTGACACGATTGATAAGGGCATCATCGTTTCCTAATACCCCAATGGCGTGTCTTCCAAGTGCAACGAACACAGCTCCCGTAAGCGTGGCGATATCAATGACCGCGGCAGGTTTATACCTCATCGCATAGGCTAAGCCATCGGCTAAAATAAGACGTCCTTCCGCATCGGTATTTAGGACTTCTATCGTTTTTCCAGAGAGGCTTGTTAGGATATCTCCTGGTTTTGTTGCCAAACCTCCAGGCATGTTTTCGGTTGCTGGAATAATTCCTACAACATTGAGTGGAAGTTTCAGTTTAGCAATCGCACGAATCGTTTGAAGAACAATGGCTCCCCCAGTCATATCAGCCTTCATCCGCTCCATATTTTCTGATGGTTTGAGCGAAATTCCTCCCGTATCAAATGTAACCGCTTTTCCAACAAGTACGATGGGATTTGCGGTTCTTGGCACACCAGTGTATTCGAGCACGATAAATTGTGGGGGCTCGTGGCTTCCTCGTGCCACACCTAGATACGCACCCATCCCTAATTTCTTTGTTTTTACTCGATCCAAGATCGTGCATCGAATGCCTCGTGCTTTTGCGATCGTTCTTGCTTCTGATGCCAAAGCTGATGGTGTCAAAACATTGGATGGGTGATTACAGAGATCCCGAACGGAATTTACAGCTTCAGCTACAACGCAAGCTCGTTGGGCACCAGCTCGCATCATGCCTACTCCATTCTCTTCTCGAGTGAGCAGCGTAATTCCCCGAATAGGTTTTGGTGATTTTTCGCGACTCATTTGATAATACTTGAATTGGTAGAGTCCAAGGAGACATCCCTCGATCATAGCCTGACTTGTTATTTCCAAAGTCGTTCTGGCTATTCCTTGCTCCGGAGCCGCAAGAGTAAACGATGTAACCCCAAGTAACCGCATAGCTTTACTAACAGTTCCCATCGCTTGACGAATTGAATCAATCCGTACTTCTGTTTTCTTTCCAAGGCCAACAAGAACGATTCGCTTTGCGGGCAATTCCCCATTTATATGGAGAATTGAAACCTGATTGAGCTTTCCTTGAAATTCTCCGCTCCTAAGATGCGTCCGAAGACGTCCTCGTAGTACTTTATTTAGGTGCGCAATGGCTCCGTCAACTTTTCCGACATCTTGGTATCTTGACACGATGATAGCCTCAGTACGCTCTTTTTCGATAAGCCCCTTCTTGACTTTTACACTAGTTGACACAAGCTGCCCTCCATAAATGTTGTTGTAATGGCTTATGATCCGTTGTGTCTTAGACACCTTTAGCTAGTGGACTCCAAATATATTTATGAATCTGTAGTTGAACTCGCACCTTCAAGCTGGATTGAAGGATCCAATCGCTCAGAATAGAAGGTTTTAAAACTCCAAAGACGGGCGAAAATAAGATTGGACAACGGCCATCAATTTCATACTGTTCAATTACTGAAATTGCCCAATCGTAGTCCGCCCGATCCGCAATAACAAATTTAACCTCATCTTTACACTGTAATGCGTTAATGTTTTCCCAGTTCATATATTTCGTCATTCCGCTTCCAGGACACTTCACGTCCATAATGACATGCGCTCGAGCATCGATCGGGGTAATATCAATAGTTCCGCTAGTTTCAATGAGCACCGTATTTCCATCGTTACATAAACGTTCAATAAGTGGGATTACTTCTGGCTTGTCAAGAGGCTCACCTCCAGTAATTTCAACCAATACAGTCTTATAGCTGTGGATCCTTTCACAGATATGGTCGATCGTCATATCTGTGCCCCCATAAAAAGCGTATGCCGTATCGCACCATGAGCAGCGAAGTGAACAACCCGTAAGACGAACAAAGACACACGGAAGGCCAACATATGTTGACTCTCCTTGAATGCTACAATAAATCTCTTCAACCTTCATCATGTTGAAAAACTCCGAGAGGTTTGCAATCAGTGCGCCTTAGTGGATTCAACTACATTCTTGTTCAGCTTTGAGTGCAACAATTTTCACATCCCAATGGCTTGAATGATACAGAAGAAATATTAGTGTGAGTCACTCTTGAGAAGCATTTTTTCTCGCGATCTCAACATTGCGTTGCAGCCCTTCGTGTTTTGTTCGTTTCAGAGCACTCTTTTTAAATGTTGCTTGAAATTCTGACAGCGTTTGGTGCGCTAGTTTTTTAAGATCTGGGCTGAGGGCATAGGCACGAGGTGCAAATGCACGTTCAGATGTTGGGGTTGCATGCTCATTATATGGGCAAATATCAAGACAATCGTCACAGCCAAAAATTCGATTTCCGATGTTAGAATGGTAGAGATCTGGGATGGGACCACGATGTTCAATAGTTAAATATGAAATACATTTTGTTGCGTCAAGTACGTAGGGTTCAGGAATGGCGTCTGTAGGACAAATCTCAATACACAATCGACATGCCCCACATTGATCACGAGCAGGAATATCAGGTTCCAAATTAATGGTGAGCAGAACCTCGCCTAAGAGAAGCCAAGATCCGTAATCTGCTGAAACTAAATTTGAATGCTTCCCAATCCACCCAATGCCAGCACGTTGTGCCCATGCTTTTTCAAGAATCGGTCCGGTGTCAACATAGGCGAGAGATTCACACTGCACGCCCTCTTTTTTTGCCTCTGCACTGATCCAAGTTGCAAGTTGACGAACCCAGTTAGTGATTACGTAATGATAGTCATCTCCCCATGCATAGCGTGAAATGCGCCCTTTCCCTTTAGTTTCTTGCGGAGTATTATTTGTATAGTAGTTTACGGCGACTGACACGACTGACTGGACATCGGGCAATACATTCTTTATGTCCCCTCTCTTGCTGGCTGTCCGTTCCATCCAATGCATCTCTCCATGAAACCCTCGGCTAAGCCAGGCACGAAACTGGTCTTCTGCTTCTCCATCCGACTCGACTCGACTAATCCCAACTTGAGTAAACCCGAGAGAGTAGGCCTTGTTTTTAATACGTTCCTTGAAGGTCATAATTCAAACTCTGATGTCATATATTCAGATAGAGAGTGAAACGTCACCACACTCTCAAAAACAAGTAATCCTACTAAATGCAATTAAGTCCATGGCAACAGAGCACTCTTTAATTCAATTTTGCTCTAGCTAATAATCGTACGTTTCGACACAGTTTTCCAATATAATCTCTTTTATCTATCCGTACCATCACGGAAACCTAAACTCTTGTTTCTGTATACTTCCCAAGCCTTGCTGCACAAGTGTCTCTTTATCTAAGGTTTCTTCAAATTTTCGGATTAGCCCAAGCTTCGGTCGAATGGCCGGATGTGCAGGCATAAATAGCGTGCAACAATCCTGATCTGGGATAATTGAAGTTTCATAGGTCCCTATAGATTTGGCTTGAGTGATTATTTCAATTTTGTCCATGGCAATAAGTGGCCGTAGAAGAGGAAGTTGTGCTGCGTCTTCAATAACTGCAAGGTTGTCAGGAACTTGTGACGCAACCTGTCCAAGACTATCCCCAGTTATCAAGGCCCACGCGCGGTGTTGCCGCGCAATTTGTTCGGCAATCCTAATCATAAATCGCCTATAGAGGATAATACGAAAAGCAGGTGGGACACACAGTACAATCTGACGCTGAATGTCCCCAAATGGAACGAGATAGAGCATTGACTGATATTGATATTGGGTAAGGTGGGAGACAAGTTCTTCAGCTTTTTCTTGGGAGGCACGACTAAGAAACGGATGGCTGTGGAAATGCACAAAAATCTGGCGGGAGCCTCGTTTCATCATGCGATAGGCTGCCACAGGGGAATCAATGCCACCGGAAAGAAGGCATACTGTTGTACCACTCATGCCTAGAGTGAGTCCTCCCGGCCCAGGCAGTCTTGCAAATGATACGTAGGCAGAGTCAATCAAGAGCTCAATATAAATGGTGAGATCAGGATTAGTAAGATTGACTTTCCGTCCAGTGAGTTCTTGGATATATCCTCCCATTTCTCGACTAACATCCATTGATGTCTTGGGAAACCTTTTATCTCCGCGTTTAGTGGTGATCCGAAATGACTGGAATTGTTGCGAGTAAATTACAGATCCCAAAGCCTCTTTGAGGCTATCTAGATCTCCTGTGGGGTCTATGGAAGATGCAAATGCCAAAGAAAAGTTAGCAATACCAAAGACAGCAGATATTCGAAGTTGCAGAGATTTCCACAATTGTGAAATGTCAGTCCCATTTTCAACTTGAAGACGGATTCTTCCTGGAAGCGAAGTTATGCTAATAATGTCCAGATCTCTGGTAGCCAGCTTGAGATTATTGATTAACTGGCGAACGAGAATGGATCGGTTTCGCCCTTTTAAAGCTAATTCGTGATAATGGGCGATGACACACCACATCTGATGTCAGTGATCTTCTTGCTCGAGAAAACGTTCAACATCAATTGCCGCCATACAACCGGATCCTGCGGCTGTCACCGCCTGGCGATAAACATGATCTTGAACATCGCCAGCGGCAAATACGCCTGGAATATTTGTCTTACTACCATCATGAGTTATCAAGTATCCCTGTTCATCCATATCGAGCTGATCCACAAAAAGCTTTGTAGTTGGCGTGTGGCCGATTGCGATAAATACACCAGAGCAAGGCACATCTGTAAGTGTATTGGTTTTTAGATTTCGCAACTTAACCCCTTGAACAATATTATCCCCATACACTTCTTCAACAACGGAATCCCAGATGAATTTCACCTTTTTATTTCGAAATGCACGTTCTTGCATAATCTTTGATGCTCGCAGTGAGTCACGTCGATGAACAATCGTCACAGTCGAGGCAAATTTCGTCAAAAACGTTCCTTCCTCCATCGCTGAATCTCCACCACCAACAACAATCAGTTCTTTTTCCTTAAAAAATGCCCCATCACATGTTGCACAGGTAGAGACACCCTGTCCAAGATATTTCTGTTCAGAGTCAATATTAAGCATCAGTGCGGTAGCCCCAGTCGCAATAATGAGAGTTTGAGTTTCGATTTGTCGTTTTTCGGCAAGAGTGATCTTAAATGGACACGTTTTCAAATCAACCGATCGAACGTCTCCCGTCAAAAACTCAGCTCCAAAACGTGAAGCCTGCTCTCTCATATTCTGCATAAGCTGTGCGCCCATAATGCCCTGAGGAAACCCCGGGTAATTTTCAACCTCGGTGGTGAGAGTAAGTTGACCTCCGGCTTGAAGGCCCTCAATCACCAACGGTGAAAGGTTCGCTCGGGCACAATAGAGTGCAGCGGTGAGACCGGCAGGACCTGACCCAACAATAACAACTTTGTGCATTATTCTTCCTCCAAGACTATATTAGTCAACTCGGAAATACTTCAAAGGTGAGGTACAAGTTGAAGCGTATTGTATGCTTTCTGAACTTCTCTTCTCAAATCTTCTAGTGGAATTCTCGTATCAAAAACATACCCTGCATCGCGCCGTTTTTGTAAGAGAGGAAACTGCGAGTTTATTCGCTCCAATGCCTCAAAGCGGCGCAAATGATCTCTCTTTATAATCCGGCGTATCTGTGTCTCTTTGTCAACATAAGCAACAATGATGTGATCAAAATATCGCTGCATCTTGGTCTCAAATAAGAGAGGGATGTCAAATATGAGCACTCCATTCGGATAATCTTTCGCAAGAATATTCGCGCGACGCTGATATTCGGCATAAATCCATGGATGAATGATAGCATTGAGCTGCTGTCGTTTCGGAGCATTGCTAAAAATAAGACTTCCAAGCCTTAGCCGGTCAATTTCACGGTTTCGCTTAACAATGTCTCCTCCAAATGTCCTAACGATTGCTCTCCAAACCTCAGAATCAGGACGCACGGCTTTCTTAGCTAGTGCATCTGCGTCGATGAGATGAGCTCCGCAGTTAACCATCAAACGAGCTACAAGACTTTTACCGCTAGCAATGCCTCCTGTCAACGCAACCTTAACCACAGTAGGGTCCCAAGAAATTCATGTGCATAGTTCCAAAAAATATATCAGGTGAGATTGATTGCTGGTACATCATGTATATCCTGCATCACCGTTTCCAATGCAGTCTTAAGATGCTATTTCAAATGACACCTGCGATATTTCAGCGTACCCATTATTTAACCTCAAGCATTTCTTTAGCAGTTTTTTTGACTGCTGGTGTGATCTTCATGCCTCCTAACATCCGTGCAATTTCATTAATACGCGCCTGCTTTTCGAGTTGTACTACTTGAGTGATCTCACGCTTCTGTTTTACGACCTTTCTCACTGAAAAATGGGCATCTCCGAGAGATGCAATTTGTGGAAGATGCGTAACGCAAAAAACTTGGTGGCGCTGTCCCAAAGCTTTTAGCTTTTTCCCTACTCGTTCTGCCACAGCACCACCAATGCCAGTATCAATCTCGTCAAATACGAGAATAGGAATCTGATCCTCACGTGCAAGAACGGTTTTGATGCATAAGGTTACACGAGAGAGTTCTCCACCAGAAATAACATCGCTTAAGGCACGAAGTGGTTCTCCTGCCGATCCGGAAAATAAAAACTGGACAGAGTCTTGTCCTGTTTCATTTAGGGCTTCCTCATCTTTTCTTTCAACAAAAACATTAAATGTGGCGTGTTTCATATGGAGATCATTCATCTCATCGTTCACACGCTTATCAAGATTCTCTGCAGTTTTTTTTCGCTGTGAAGATAAGCGCTCTCCTTGTGTATTTCGCTGCATTTGTAAGTCGTCTAGGGCTCTCTGCAGTTCTTTCTTTTTGTCCTCGCTTGAAGTTAGTCCATCAAGCGCGTTTGTGATCTTCTCTAAGTGGTTGCCTGCGCTTAGAATTGATCCTCCATACCGCTTCTTTATCTTGTTGAGAAGGTCTAGCCTACTCTCCACGTGTTCAAGACGGTTAGGATTTGTATCAAGTTGTGCTCGATAATCACGAACACGTTCAACTAGTTCTTTTAATTGTGCGGTAGCCCCCAGAAGAAGTTCCGCAGTATCAGAAAAGCAAGAATCAATGTTGTGTAGTCGTTGGAGCAGGTAATCAACGTGTCCTGCTTGTGAAAGAATAGAAGAATCATCTTCATACAGAATCAAGTAAAGTTCATTTGAGAGTTGAGTAAGAGTATGAGCTTGGGCAATTATTTGTCGTTCGCGTTCTAAGAGAGTATCTTCGTCCGGCTGAATAGCTGCTGATTCAATTTCCTCGCGCTCATGCTGTAGACGATCAGCTTCTTCCTTTAACTCCCTAGTTTGTTTCTCAAATATCGAAATATCCTGCTGGAGCTTTTTTGCAGCATGATAAGTATTCTGAAAGTTTTTTCGATCATCAAGAAGGTTCCCAGAAAAATCAAGAAGATTGAGTTGAGTGCCTGATTGAAAAAGCGACTGTGTATCGTGTTGTCCATGAATATCAACAAGAAATTTTCCAATATTCTTAAGTGTCGATAAGGACACTGCACTTTCATTAATTCGCACACGATGACGTCCTGAGAGTGGCAAAGTACGTCGAATCACAAGTTCTTCGGGATCATCTCCTAACAGATCTAATCTAGCAAGGATGCCTAGGAGTTCATCATTGTTCGCAGTCGAAAAAATTCCCTCGACAACACCTTCTGTCGAACCCGTCCTAATTTGTTCCGCTGAAAATCGTTCACCGATAAGCAAACCAAGGGCATCTACGAGAATTGACTTACCCGTGCCGGTTTCTCCGGTAAGAACGATGAATCCTTCTGGAAAAGTAAGGTGCAAATCATCAATAATTGCGATGTTCTGAATATGAAGTTCAAGAAGCATCCTAGATGTACCTACTGCAATAAATTTGGAGAGATGAATCAGAAACGACAACGCCCCCCTTCCAGCAATTTCGAAAGAGAGGCGTACGTCCTGAAATACAAAGATAGGGTCGTCTGGCGTGAGTAACGCGAATACCTCGTTAAGGCATTAGGCTAAGAGCCGATCGATTGTTTCCTTAAACTTCTGCTTAGATTGCGCTCCAACAAGCTTATCGATAGGTTCGCCATCCTTGAAGAAGATTAAGCTTGGAATACTCATGACGTGAAATTTTGTCGCGATTTCAGGGTTTTCATCGGTATTCAATTTTAACACCTTTACCCGTCCATAGTACTCCGTTGCCAATTCATCCACAATAGGTGCAATCGTTTGGCATGGACCACACCACACAGCCCAGAAGTCAACCATGACAAGCTCTGTGGCGTTAGAAACCTCAGTTTCCCAAGATGATGTCTCGACTGATATAGCATCTCCCATAACTCATGTGCTCCTTCTGTCATGACTCTCGACGTACGTTCAAGTGAAGATGTATCGGGGTGATCGTATCGTAGTATCTTTCTGACTGTCAACTTAGCTTAACCCCATAATAAACTCCTGAACAAGCGATAATTGATTGACTTTCACCCAACAGATTGCGATCATCGCCGCGCTCTCACAAGAGGCATATGTTATGGAATGGTGGACAGCAATCATTTTGGGGATCGTTGAAGGGTTAACAGAATTTCTTCCGATCTCATCGACCGGACACCTTATTGTCACTGGCCATCTTCTCGGATTTACGGGTGAAATAGCCTCAACGTTTGAAATAGCTATACAGCTTGGTGCGATTTTTTCCGTGATGTTCTACTATCGTGAGCGGCTTCTTAGTGTCATGACTACCTTCCCAAAAGAGGAAAAAAGTTACATGCTCATCATAGTCCTAGGATGTGCATTCCTTCCAGCTGCAATGATAGGATTGGCCACACATTCCTACATTACAGAGTATCTTTTCAGCCCTAAAACAGTAGCAGGTGCATTGATCATGGGCGGAATCGCCATCCTTATTATTGAGCGCACTCAAACCAAATTTCATATCCATGATATCAGCGAATTACGAATTCGCGATGCCATATTAATCGGATTCGCGCAATGTCTTGCGCTTTTTCCCGGGGTTTCCCGCTCTGGCGCAACCATTATGGGTGGCTTGCTTATTGGATTGGATAGAAAAACAGCAACTGAATTTTCTTTTCTTCTCGCCTTGCCAACAATGCTCGCTGCTACTAGTTACCAAATGTTCAAAAACAAACAGTTACTGCTCGAAGAAAACATTATTCCGCTTGGGATCGGAATCACCGTGTCATTTTTTACCGCACTCGTGGTGATTGATACATTTCTCAAATACATTACAACAAAAACGTTTACTCCGTTTGCTTACTACCGCATTATCTTTGGAAGTATCGTACTCTATCTGTTTTGGTAGCGGCTCCCTACTCGGCATTTCCTAAAATAGGCACCCAAGTCTCCGCTCCATCAGTCGACCGAAATAGTCCTCCACGGTTCATTCCAGCATATAGCAGCATTGAATCGTGAGGACTCATCACAAATGTCCGAACATTAAGATTTGTAAGGCCTCGATTCATCTCACTCCAGGTTTTGCCATGGTCTATACTCTTATCAATGCCTGCACGATGCCCCACGTAAATTATATTTGGAGAGGTTGGGTCGATATTGATTCCCATAATAAGGTCATCTGACAATTTCCCTTCTCCTATGCGCACCCATGATTCTGCTGAGTCTGTGGTTTTGAAAAGGCCTTTAGTTGTTCCGGCGTACACAATTTCTGGCGTTGTAGGATCAATTGCCAATACATTGACTCCTAAAGCCATTGAGGTGGCTGGATCATTTTCAGGAAGCATCCCTGCAATAGCTCTTTTCCACGGTTTTCCAGCTGTCGTTGTTCTGTAGACTCCGCCACTCGTACCGGCATATAGAATATTTCGATTAGTTGGGTGGGCCACAATACTAACGACGAAGTGCACTTCTTTCATTCCTTCCATCCACTCATTCCAATCACGACCACGATTTTCACTTCGATAAACTCCGACGGTAGAAGCAAGATACGCAATTTCTTGGTCACGAGGATCAAATGCAAATTGACCCACAATCATGACGTGCGCTCTCAGGCCAGAATTGAATGGGTGCCAGGTTCGACCTGCATCTCCACTCTTGTAGACTCCATCACCATTGGTTCCTGCATAAACAGCCGAAGTCATTAGGGGATCAACCGCGAGAGCTGTTACACGGTCGCTTGTAAACGATTGGGATGTTTTTTCCCATGTATCTCCACCATCTCGAGTCTTATATAATGTATTGTTGGACGCGACATAAAGAATTTTTTGATTCGTTGGATGCGTCGCAATAACAACTATAGTTTCTCCTCCTGGGATACAGCTCCCAAGCATCAGGACAAACACAGTGGCCATGATCCCTAAAACCATATGCCATCCAACACTTTTGTAGGGTTTAGCACAATAGTTCATTTAGGAATTTTCCTCGGTATTTCTATATGCGAATAACGTACAAGACGAGTTGGTAGATTGATCGTATTACACAGTAACGCTATGAGATATTGAAAATTGGCCGTGGACTTATCAGATGGACAAATAATCAGAGATAAAAAGTTATTGCCCAAAATATGCACTGTTCGAGCAATCTCTCAAGCATGATCTCGAGGAAATGAAAGTAGATAACTCAAAAATGCATTTATTTGGACTGCTCTCTTATTCGTTACCATAACCTAAATGCTACGCACACACGACAAAAGATTTAAGATATAGTGCCACGTTGGAGTTATTTCTTACGTGGGTCGGGAAGCCGGGATGCTAGGAGCCGAAGAAACTCAGGATTCACTGGATGCTGAAGGGCTTGTGCCTCATGAACATGCGACCACGCATCACTGTATTGTCCGATGTGAGCAAGATCGATGGCAAGATTAATATGTGCTTGTGGCAACGCCGGGTTTAATTCAATGGCACGCAGATGATGAGGAATTGCCTTCTCGGGTTCCCCTTGTTGTGCGAGTGCAAGGCCTAAATTGGCATGAGCTTCAGCCAAAGTTTCATCTTCGCCAATAGCGCGAAAATATTCGAGAGTCGCCGCGCCCCATTTTCCAGATTTTTGGAGATCGAGACCAAGATGAAAATATCTCATCGCCAATGCTCGTGAATCATTTGCGCCAATAGAACTCCCTTGTTCTGGAGTCGTTTTTTCACTCAACTGAGTTTGGGCACCATAGGAGAGTCGATCACCCAGTGAAAGTGATATACTGACGATACATACAAGCAATATCCTCGATATCACAGCAGTCCCTCCTTATTATATTTTTTCTAGCGCCTGTTTAGCTTGCTTCCACAACAAGTCTAAGTCATCTAAAGTCATGTTTTTTATGTCGAGTCCTGATGCATTGATCTTCTGCTCTATGTAATGAAATCGATCAACAAAACGGTCGTTAGCGCCTTTTAAGGCCAGTTCAGGATTGACTCCGATAAAGCGGCCTAAATTAACGACGGTAAATAACACATCACCAAGCTCTTCTTCGACTCGTCGAAGTCTCTTGATATTCTTTTCTTCCAATTGAGCCTGACTGAGCTCTTTGATTTCTTCATCAAGCTTCTTCCAAACATCATCAACGCTTTTCCAATCAAATCCTGTCTTAGCCGCACATTTTTGAAGCTTAAACGATCGAAATAATGCGGGCATTGTTTTGGGCACAGTACCCAGTACTGAGTGATCTTTTTGCGTTGATTTCTCTTGTCGTTTAATTGCATCCCATTGGTTAGAGAGATCTTGCTCTGTTGTTGCAGCTCCATCTTGAAATACATGCGGGTGGCGACGAAGCAGTTTGGCATTTAAGTCAGTAAGTACTTCAGCAATAGTAAAAGCACCTTCTTCCGAAGCAAGCTGAGCATGTAAGAGTACTTGAAGAAGAAGATCCCCTAGTTCTTCTCGAAGAGAATGAACATCCTGAGTCTCAATTGCCTCTAAAACCTCGTGAGTCTCCTCCAACAAGTATGGTCGCAGAGTCTCGTGCGTTTGTCGTTTGTCCCATGGACAGCCATTCTCTCCACGAAGGGTAGCGACAGTGCCGAGTAGCTCCTCAAATGAAACATCAGGTTTCAGCGCTCCTCGTTTGCGTTCATTCATATGCGGTAGAGTATCAGCATCGTAGTCTTAGCCTCCACAGCATGAAGGATGACGTGTCAAATCAATCTCAATGTGATCTTCGAAAATTCTTCAAGTGAAACTTGAAGTTATGCAACGGTTCGCCACCATTTATCAGTATTCTACAAAAGAAGAACGCCTAACTAAAAGCCCGCAAAAGAAAATAGCAGAAGGCGAGGTATCAAGAAAAGCTATGCGTGCGCCTACCCTACTTTCTGTCTATCCGACAACAACAAGTGTCTCATCTGTCTGAATATCATCTCCCACTGTTACATTCACTTTTGCGACCGTTCCATTTACTGAGCACACAACTTGTGATTCCATTTTCATCGCCTCGACAATTAAAACAACAGCGCCTTTCTTAATTTGATCCCCTTCCTTAACCAATACCTTCACCACTTTCCCTGGCATTGGGGATGAAACATCACCTGGATGTTGGGGCTTTGGGCGTGCAAATGGAAGATTAGCTTGAGTCTCAGAAGCTTGAGATGCACCCGGCACAATCTCACTGATTGCTTCGAGATAGACTTCTTCTAACTGATCGTTAATTCTAATATAGTACGGTTTCTGTCCTTCAGTCTTGTAACTCGCCCCCGCTACTTCAATACGATACGATTCCCCGTGCAATGTAAGGTTAAATTCACGCGGAGCAAGATTTTTACTTCTAATACTTGAAGTATCGTCAGTACTCTCAGAATCAATAGGCTCTGGTTTGAGTTCTCCTTTAGCGCGCTGCTCAAAAAATTCCTTCGCCACCTGGGGAAACAATGCATAGGACAAAATGTCTTCAAGGCTGCTCGTTGTTCCTTCAAGCGCTGACTTAAGCTTTTTTAATTCAGGTTTTAATCGGTCAGCAGGCCGTGAGGTGATGGCTTTTCCAGATCGGAGTGCCCGCTTTCGTAGTTCGGGACTTATATCGCCAGGAGGACGCCCATACAGCCCCTTGACATAGTTGCGCGTCTCATTTGTGATCACTTTGTATCGTTCACCGGTAATCACATTCAGTGTAGCCTGGGTTCCCACAATTTGGCTGCTCGGAGTGACAAGCGGAGGATATCCCATATCTTCTCGTACACGTGGAACTTCATCTAATACTTCTTTCATGCGTCCCAACATATTCTGTTGCGAAAGCTGATCGGACATACTGGAGAGCATACCTCCAGGCACTTGAGAGATCAGTATCTCCGAATCAACACCCGTAAAAACACTTTCGAATTTCCGATATTTTGTACGAATATTGTTTAACTCCCCCGCCATCCGAGGAAAGGGCCGTAAATCAATCTTCGTATCGTATGGCGTTCCCCGAAGTGAAGCAATCAGACTTTCAGTTGGGGGATGTGAAGAACCTCCAGAAAGAGGCGACATTGCCGTATCAATCACATCAAGGCCACCCAGAATCGCCATTAAATGCGACATACTTGCCATACCAGACGTAGCGTGGGCGTGAAGATGGATTGGAACTTTTAACTCTTTCTTCAGACGGCGAATCAATACATAGGCGTCAAGCGGAACAATCAGGCCTGCCATGTCCTTGATACAAAGGCTATCAATGCCCATGCTTTCAAGCTCTTTGGCTTCCTTAACAAACATCTCAATTGTATGGACCGGACTCGTGGTGTAGCAGAGAGTCCCTTGTGCATGTTTTCCGACATTCTTAACAGCCTTTATCGATGTTTCCAGGTTCCGCAAGTCATTAAGCGCATCAAAGATTCGAAATACATCCATTCCGTTAGAAGCAGATCTCTCCACAAATGCTTCAACCACATCATCAGGATAATGTGCGTAACCAAGTAAGTTCTGACCACGCAACAACATTTGGAGACGCGTATTTGGCGCAACACTTCGAAATTGACGCAGGCGTTCCCACGGATCTTCCTTGAGGAAACGAAGACAGGTATCAAATGTTGCACCTCCCCACACCTCGAGGGACCAATATCCAACACGGTCCATCTTTTCGACACTTGCTAGCAAGTCGTCAGTTCTAACGCGTGTAGCGAGAAGCGATTGCTGCCCATCACGTATTGCAACATCAGTGAGTAGGAGCTGCTTTCCCTTTGATGGCCGAAATGAAACGTCAACAGGCGGAGTTGTTTTTGCAGATCTCTTCTTTTTAATAATCGTGGGAATCAGTCGCTTAGAGGCAGTTTTCCGCTTTGGTGAGGTTTTTTTCGCCATCCTTAGAGTCCCTCGTATGCCGCAATAGCTGCAGAAATTGCAACAACAATGTCTTCTGGATTAGTGTGTTCTTCATATTCTAACAAGTGTGGATGAGTTTCGATGTACGTGGTATCAAATTGACCAGCAATAAAATCTGGCTCTACCATAACCCTCTGTAAGAATGGAATGGTTGTTTTGACTCCTCGAAGCACAAACTCCTCCAACGAGCGATGCATACGGTTTACCGTCTCTGGCCAGGATCGCCCTGTGACGATGAGCTTTGTTAGCAATGTGTCAAAGTACGGAGGAATTCGATAGTCCTTATAGACGGCGCCATCAATGCGCACACCTATTCCCCCAGGCGAATAGTAAGCCGTCACAGTTCCGGCACAGGGAGAAAAACCATTTTTCGGATCCTCCGCATTAATACGACATTGGATCGAATGACCACTGAGAGTCACATTCTCCTGCGTCGTTCCTAGAGGAATTCCTGCCGCAAATTCAATCTGAGCGCGAACCAAGTCCATCCCCGTAACTTGTTCAGTTACAGTATGTTCAACCTGAATTCGTGTGT
>DCWI01000045.1 GCA_002328825.1 Nitrospiraceae bacterium UBA2166
CGGAAGAGTTGGCAAAACAGCAGGAGTCGGAGCGAGCTGCTACTTCTGCTCAGTTGGAAAAATTAAGGGAAAGCCTTGTGGGCTTTGAAACTGTGGTTGTGCGTTTGGGTAAAGGTGTTGCTGTCCAGATGGAAGCTGTTGACAAGATGGAGGCTCAAGGAGTTCTCACTGTGACGCGCATTAATGAATTAACTCGATTTATTGATCAGCTTGCGACGCGCGTTGAACAAGGTGCAGTGGCACAATAAAATGTTCGCAGTGATGAATGAGGGTTCTTGTTTGCATGATATGTGGCGATGTGTGGTGATTGTTGTGACAAGTCTGGTGATAACAGGCTGTGCGTCCACAGCAGATTTTGTTGATTTAACGAAAGAGGTTGCCGACGTAAGAGAACAACAGAATGAGTTGAAATTGCAGGTAGCAAAACTGGAAAAAGCTTCAACCGATATTGAGTTGCAGCAGAAGGAAGGAACTTCAAGGCATTTAAAATCACGTTTGGATGCGTTAAATGCCAAGATTGAAGCGATGGAGACTGTCCAGTCAGCTCTTGACTCAGAACTTATTGATCTTCGGCGAGACCATGAACAAAGGATGCGTCAAATTACTGGTGATGTTACAGGTGTTGGACATGGGAAAGTGACGGAAAACTTAGAAATGTCTTCGGATTTTGAAACTGGATCCATATCATGTGTGTCGGCGGATATGCTTGAGAGGGAACCTGATATTCAGACCTTTGGTTTTTCAAGTGATGGAATTGAAAATCAGGATTCTCTCTCTCCTCGGGAAGCCTTTGAGATTGCACATCAGGATTACCAAGCAGGAGACTATGCCAGTGCCATCCGTGGGTTTGAGGCGTTTCAGGAACGATTTCCCGATGCACCAAGGGCCATTGATGTACAGTACCTTGTGGGGGCCTCATACTTAGAAAAAGGTGATTGCAGTCGAGCCATTGCCGCGTTTGAGAATATGGTAGAGACCTTTCCCCAAAATTCGAAGAGTGCAGTGGGAATGTGGAAGTTATCGTACCTCTATGCTGGCGCGGGAAATGAAGTTCAGGCACGAGCAGTTTTGCTTCGGTTGATTAAACAATATCCGCTGACGAGGGAGGCAAAGTTGGCGAGGCAGAGATTGCCCGCTGTTAGTAGATGAGCAACCCATGTTAACGGAGTCTGCAAAAACCATCAGCATGTTGAGTGGAGAAGTGATTAGTCAGATTGCTGCGGGAGAACTCATCGATAGACCGTGTTCGGTAGTGAAGGAGCTCATTGAGAATTCAGTTGATGCAGGTAGTACCGTGGTGACAGTTGATATTATGGATGGAGGGAAACAGTTGATTCGTGTATCGGATGATGGTGAAGGAATCCCATCAGAAAATATCCGATTGGCATTCGAACGGCATGCAACGAGCAAACTTCGTACTGTTGATGATTTGTGGCACGTTCAGACGATGGGGTTCCGTGGAGAGGCTCTTCCTAGTATTTCTGCAGTTGCAAAGGTGAAGCTACGAACGATGTGTGTTGGACGGAAGATGGGAGCTGAACTGACATTGACTAATGGGCTTCCAGGGGTTCTTGAAGATGCTGCTCTGAGTTGTGGAACCATAGTGGAGGCTTCGGATGTTTTTTTCAATTCCCCAGTACGGAAAAAATTTCTGAAGGCTGCATCGACTGAGTTTAGTCACATTTGCCGCGTAGTTCAAAATCAAGCCCTTGGGACTCCCTCTGTCCATTTGAGGCTTACCCATAATGGAAAGCTCATTTCGGATTTTCCAGCAGTGTCTAGTATGCGCGATAGGGTTTTACAGCTCTTTGGAGCAAACGTTGTAGATCGCAGCGTTGAAATTTCGAAGACTTTTGATGACATCTCAATTTGGGGAATGTTTTCGAATCCTGAGCAGGTCAAGACGTCGCGAACGCCGCAAGAAATTGTTTTGAATGGTCGATGGATTAAGAGTGCCATGATTGTACACGCGATTTATGAAGCCTATCGTATGCGGATCCCAAAGGATCGGCATCCTACGTTCGTTGTGACATTGGATGTTGATCCAACTCGTGTTGATGTGAATGTGCATCCCACAAAGAGAGAAGTCAGGTTTTTGGATCGAGAAGCAATCCATCGATCGATTTTTCACTCGCTCAAATCTGGTCTTGGGGTACTATCTACTGCACCTCAATTTGCTTCACCCTCAGCTAACATTTCTTTACCCTACTCACGCGGATATGGCTGGGGTAGATCTGTTGATCGGACTGAGATTGAAACGCCTACAGCACGAGGCACTCTGAATGTAATGACTGAAGCACCAGAGACGGGTGATGATCATGCTCTTATTGCTGAATCTGTTTTTGTGGGGAAAGAATCTGATGTTCCAAGTTTGGATCTTTATTCTTGTGAGATCCGGCCACTTGGACAGCTCAACCAGACCTATATTGTTGCTAACGTCGATATCGGAGAATGGCATGGGCTGAAGGTACTTGACCAACACACTGCACACGAACGTGTTCTTTTCGATCGACTGGTTGAGCAGACACGTACTTGTTCTGTCGCGACACAAAGTCTTTTGTTCTCACCGGTGATTGAGCTTCAACCCTCACAAGCAGTGGTTTTGAATCAGCATCTTGAAGAACTACGTGTGTTGGGGTTAGAGATTGAGCGATTTGGAAAACATGCGTTTCGTATTCGTACAGTTCCTTCTTTTCTTCAATACACGGATGTATATGTTCTTCTTGGGGAGATCGCTGATGAGATTATAGATGAAGGTCAGTATGCTGGCTCAAGTCAATGGGATGCGCTAGATAAGAAAACCCACAAGGCTCTCGCGACCATGGCGTGCCATGGCGCAGTTAAAGCAAACCAGTCTTTAGAGTCTGAGGAGATGAAACATCTAGTTCATGACTGGGTAGAGGTGGGGATGCCGACGACATGTCCGCACGGTAGGCGGATTGTGATGCGGTTGTCGATTGCTGAACTTGACCGAATTTTTGGGAGAGTATAATAGACTTGAGCGATGAGTAAAGGCCTTCCCCCAGTATTATGTCTTGTCGGTCCGACTGCAGTAGGGAAGAGTCATGTGGCTGTGGTATTGGCACAGCGATTAAACGCCGAAATTATTAATGCCGACTCGCGGCAGGTTTTTCGTGGCCTTGATATTGCGACGTGTAAGTTGAGTGTTGAGGAACGTGCTGGGATTCCACATCATCTTCTTGATATTGTTGATCCAGGTGAACGGTTTAGTGTTGGCCAATATCGGAAACTTGCGGTTGAGCACATTGCTCGGGTTCATGCGAAAGGAAAACTCGCATTAGTCGTTGGAGGGACCGGTTTATACATCAAGGCGCTTGTGTATGGGCTTTGGGATGGACCTCAGCCAGACTGGGATTTTCGTGAGCACCTGATGACTTTGGAACGCGAATGTGAGGGAACCTTATACAAGAAATTAGAAAGACAGGATCCGAGTCTTGCCGCCCGAATCCATCCTCACGATGAGGTGAGAATTATTCGTGCGCTTGAGGTGATGCATGTGTGTCATCAACCACTTTCTACTATTCATGCGCAACATGGATTTCGAGAGGCGCCGTTTCAAGTTACGATGATCGGGCTCACTCGTGATCGGAGTACGTTGTACCGACGAATTGAAGATCGTGTTGATCGTCAGATGGCACAGGGATTGTTTGCGGAAGTACGAGACCTTTGGCAGCGGAACTATCCCGCAAATCTTCCGGCAATGACAGGATTAGGATATCGGCAGTTAAAGGGGTGTCTGCTAGGCCAGGAAAGTCTTGTGGATGGCGTGCAGCGACTGAAGCGTGATACTCGACGATATGCCAAACGTCAAATGACATGGTTTCGAAAAGATCCAGCGATCATATGGAAATCAATTGCTACTCATGAGACTGTTGATATTATCGCTGGGGATCTCGTGAAATATGGCGATTGTTGTTCACGGATATTCCTGAACACTGTTCATTAAAGAAAGCAGAGGAATGATGAAAAAGGGATCAACACATGCAAAGGTTGGGATTATTGGAGGAAGTGGTCTGTATGAGATTGAGGGGTTGTCAAATATTAAGGAATATAATCCCACGACACCCTATGGTCGCCCTTCTAGTCCGGTAGTGCTTGGAAAACTTGATAACATGTGGGTAGCATTTCTTTCGCGGCATGGTCAAGGTCATCGCATTGCGCCCAGCGATATCAACTATCGCGCAAATATTTTTGCACTGAAGCAGTTGGGTGTGGAATGGATTCTTTCTGTGAGTGCTGTGGGAAGTATGAGGGAAGACATTCAGCCTGGTCAGGTCGTTATTCCTGATCAATTTTTTGATCATACCCGGCATCGAATCAATACGTTTTTTGGAGGAGACGTTGCCCCGGGTATTGTTGCTCACGTTGGTTTTGCCGATCCAGTGTGTCATGATCTTGCTCGCATATTAGTAGGAGCGTGTGGATCTCAGGATGTAATTGTTCATCGAGGTGGAACCTATTTGTGTATAGAGGGGCCTCAATTTTCATCAAAAGGCGAATCTCGTATTTACCGTCGTTGGGGTGTCGATGTGATTGGGATGACTAATGCCCCAGAGGCGAAACTTGCTCGTGAAGCAGAGATATGCTACTCCACCATGGCTATGGTTACGGATTATGATTGTTGGCACGAGACACATGAATCGGTCACCGTTGAGGCAATTCTTGAGACTTTGCATCGCAATGTTGAGCGCGCTAAGCAGATCATACGTGAGGCATTAACATCGCTACCTATTGACCGAAGTTGCCTTTGCGAGTCGGCGCTTAAGACGGCATTGGTGACCCCTCATCACATGATTCCAGTGACTACGCGGCGTCGACTGGCTCCATTGTTAGAACGATACATTGAGTCGCAGCCTCCACCTCGACCGCAACGGGCCAAGCGAACTGCAAAGCTTCCTCAACGGCGTTTAGCTTTGGTTCCAAAGTCACATGGGAGGAAGTAATGGGAAAACTGTTAGTCGTAGGTTCTGTCGCCTTGGACTCTGTAAAAACTCCATTTGGAGAAGTCACTGAGGCTTTAGGAGGTTCAGCTACGTTTTTTTGTACCGCGGCAAGTTACTTTGCTGATATACAGTTGATTGCAGTTGTTGGAGAAGATTTTCCTTCGGAACATCTTGCTGTTTTGAAACGAGATCGTGTTGACTTGAATGGACTTGAGCGTCGCCCTGGGCAAACATTTCGGTGGCGTGGGGAGTATTCCCATAAACTGAATGAGGCAAAAACCATAGATACCCAACTAAATGTGTTTGAGACATTTCGCCCCTCGGTTCCTGAATCATATCGTACGCCGGAACAGTTGTTTCTTGCGAATATTGATCCTGAGTTACAGTTGATGGTATTGGAACAGGTACAACGTCCCTCTATTGTCGCGTTAGATACTATGAACTTTTGGATTGATGGGAAGATCGAAGCGCTTCGAAAGGTCTTGAGGAAATCCGATGTGCTCATCATTAATGATGGGGAAGCGCAGGCGCTGGGTGGCAACAGAAACCTCGTACAGGTATCGAGAATTATCCGGAGTTGGGGCCCGAGAACTCTCATTATTAAAAGGGGTGAATATGGAGTCGTCATGTTTCACGATGATGCTGTATTTGCGTTGCCAGCGTATCCCCTGGAGAGCCTCAAAGATCCGACTGGAGCTGGGGATTCATTTGCCGGAGGATTTATGGGGTTTCTGGCATCTGCTTCGGTAGTGGACGAACAATCCTTTCGTCAGGCAGTGGTTTATGGATCTGTGATGGCATCGTTCGCAGTACAATCTTTTAGCATTGACCGGCTTGCGACATTGACAGATCAGGATATCAAAAATCGTTACATGGAGTTTAGTCAACTTACAATGTTTCAGGCGTGATGCTGTTGTGTAAGAGAAAATCGTATTTACGGTGGAAGGGTTTTGTTGGGATATGTGTACTGATGGGTCTGCTAGGGTGCATTACCACGGCAACAGTGGAACAGCAACGTGAGGCTGATGGACATTACCAACTTGGGAGATCCTATTTGCAGACCGATCCTCAGAGAGCTACTGTATTGTTTGAGAAGGCTATTGATTTTAATCCTAACCATCGCGAGGCACATTTGGAACTCGGTATTATTTATGGAGAGCAGCGCGGGCGCATTGACGTTGGAGAAGAACATTATAAACAGGCCATTCGCATTGATTCAGGCTATTCTGAAGCCCACAATAATCTTGGGACGATATATGCTCGTCAAGCACGATGGGATGAAGCCATAGAGGAGTATCGAAAAGCATTAGAAAATCCGACATATCCATGGCCAGACAGTGCCTATTACAATCTTGCACTTGCTTTGAGTCGGCTCGATAAGCACGATGAGGCTTTGATCGCACTGCGTAATGCTTCTCTTGTTGTGCCTCTCGCTATGCCGATAGTACTGATCCATCGAGAGTTCGGACGTCTCTATGAGAAGATTGGAGATATTGAACTTGCTCGTGCTTCGTATCAGGAAGCGATTGAGGCCGATGATCAGGGAACCTATAGAGAGCAGCTCGAGACTTATCTTCGAGACCTCGAAGTAACATTTCGAGAGGATCAACCGTGACTGAGGTGAAACAATTATGATGTTTGTGCGGAGGATGTATTTTGTCAACTGCCTGCTTCCGTTTGTTTTTATTGGTTTTTTGATTTCTGGGGTTTTCTGGTCTAGTGCTGCTGAGCGAGACCCTCTGCAGCCTCGTGTTCCGCTAACGCTTCTTGACGAAGTTAAAACCATTACTAACCCTATACACTCAACTCAAGAAAACATTCAACGTGGAAAGGAATTGTTTGAAGGTATTGCGATCTGTAGTCAATGTCATGGGGTGGGAGGTAAGGGTGATGGTGCTGTTGCGGTAAACCGAGGTCTCGATCCGTCTCCGCGGGACTTTACCAACGTGGAATTTCATAAAGCGAGGACTGATGGGGAACTGTTTTGGGTTATTAACAATGGATCACCTGGTACAGCCATGCCGAAGATGACTGGGCCGGGAATGATTAATGAAGAACAGGCTTGGTATGTCATTACCTACATTAGAACGTTTCCTCAGAGGGAAGGAGAGACGATGCCATGAAAGATGTTGTGGTGATAAACAGGCATAGTTTTAGATGTTCACAAAGGAATCAACCATGTTGCTAAATGGAAAGTTTATGCAATTGAATTGAGTAGCGTTGGCTGTATTGCCACGAGGAGTTTTCTGTTTCCTGAACTATCTTTCTTAAGTCTCAAGTATGCGCGGGAGCACTTTTCCTAAAATCATTGTTGCGCGTATCTCGATCATTCAGCAATGGTCTATGGAACAATTACTCATGACAGAAAATTAAATCGTATTATTTGATCCAACCTAGAATCTTTCTCGTCTCCTCCCTGCTCTCGCCTAAAGAAAACGAATATTCTAGACTACACGGTATTCTTGGTTGTCTTCTCTGGAGTGAACAGCTGAGTTCATCCGTTTTGAGTCTTTACCTTATTTGGTGACATTGAATCACTGAATTGTTGCTAGAGGATGGATTCAACAATGTTCGGTTGCCAATGTTTCAATGGAGTAGGATGCAACGAAATAGACATGGTCGTATGCGAGTACATTTTGTGCGAGTCTTATCCGCGTCCGTGGCTCATTTTTTGAAGCATTGGCGAGAGCCAGAGAAGGAGAAGTCCTGAACCAACCGAACTAACGACGAAGATTGAGAAAAATACAGTTAAAGATCCGACATCATTTGTCATGGAAGCTAGGATGCCAGCTAGTTTGTTGGCTGCCGCATTGGCTAAAAACCACGTTCCCATGAGTAATGATGCGAATTTGAGGGGAGCAAGCTTTGTGACGAGGGATAGTCCTACCGGTGAAAAGCAGAGTTCTCCCCATGTCATGATCAAGTACGCCGTTGCTAGATAGAGCGGACTCACGAATGTTCCGGCATCGGCGTGTTGTCCGGCAAGAGCCATTAGGCCGAATCCACATCCTAATAGGATCAGGCCAAGGCCCATCTTTACAATGGTATGGGGCTCTTTTCCTGATGCCCCGAGCTTGAGCCAGAAAGATGCGAACAACGGAGCAAAGACAATAATGACTGCTGGGTTAATTGACAAAAACCATGATGCCGGGATTTCAAATGTACCAATCATGCGATCAGTATGACGTAGAGCAAAGACATTCATGGAACTTCCCGCTTGTTCGAAGGCAGCCCAAAATAAAATCACAAAAAACGAGGTAATAAAGAGAACGGCAATACGTTGACGTTCTTTGTATGTGAGGGATTGACTATGCGGAGTAACGTTTGATGATGTTTTGGATGGAGATGTCCCAATCTCTGTAAGATACCTGGATCGGAATGTCATGAAGACAATCATACCGCAAAGCATTCCTATTCCTGCGCTTCCAAAACCCCAGTGCCATCCGACACGTTCTCCTAAGTATCCGCAGATCAATGTGCCTAGCAAGGCTCCAATATTGATTCCCATATAGAAGGTTGTAAATCCGGAATCTCTGCGGGGATCATTTTCTTTATACAGCTGCCCAACGATGGTTGAGACATTGGGCTTGAAAAACCCTGTTCCAATAATAATGAGGGATAAGCCGAAATAAAACGTCTCCATTTCTAATCCTGGTGTAGCAAGTGCGAAGTGTCCAGACGTAATAATTAGCCCCCCGATGACGAGTGACCGTTGGGTGCCGAGCACACGATCAGCAAGCCAGCCTCCGATGAGTGGAGTCACATACACGAGGCTGGTATAGGATCCGTAGAGTGAGTAAGCACGATGATCAGTCCATCCTTGATCGTTAATCAAGTAGAGGATAAGTAAGGAGCGCATTCCGTAATATGAGAATCGTTCCCACATTTCGACAAAAAATAAAAGATAAAGTCCGTGAGGGTGTGTGGTTTGAGATGTTGCCATGGAGCGGAAGTGTATCTTGAAATATGATGTTGTCAATGAGGCTCAGTGTTTAAGGAGAGGAGAAAAACACATGCACGTTTCGACTTTAATAGTTGATCATTGATTACGCAACTGCTGTGTTTGACTCTTCAAAATGGAGCATGGTAGCCTTTCTTGTGTGATGAATATGTGATACGGAGGTGATCTGATGGCCAGAAAAACACTGTGGATGGACGTGTTTGTGGTTTTGAGCTTCGCTGCGCTTCTCGTGCAGGGGTGTTTTGGAGGACCTCCAGCATGGGTTAAGAAAGGAAGTGGGGCATTTCATAGTGACACCAAATCGTTTTACGGAGTTGGTGCGATCAAGGGAATACACAATCCGCCTTTGGCGACAAATGCTGCTGACAACCGGGCGCGAGCAGAATTAGGAAAGGTTCTCCAATCATATTCAGCAAGTTTAATTCGTGACTATGCCTCGTCAAGCGTTGTAAATGATTTTACAGAATCCACAGAAGAGCAACTGGTGGAGCAGGCGCTCAAGACCTTTTCAGCTACTACTCTGAGTGGTGTGCAGATCGTGAATCATTGGACCGATAAGGATGAGGGAATTACCTACTCGCTTGCCAAACTCGACCTTGATGATTTTGAGGATCAAATTGAACGGACAAAAGCATTTGATATTCAGGTTCGTGAGTACTTGCAGAATAATGCCGTTCGATTATTTGATCAGCTTGGTACAGAGGAATCGAAACGTGAGTAGTAAATTGCGTCGTAATATGACTTAGGTAGTATGCTGATGGATAGATTAGGAAGTATGATATTTAATACTAATTTCATTCGTGCGCGGTATTGGCATTCAGCCATCGTGATTGTTTGTCTCATAGGCGTTATTGTGTCTTTATTTTCCTGTTCGGCGACCCGAGTTTCTCGTATTGATACAGCGTCTGTCGTTGACCTCAGTGGTCGATGGAATGATACTGATTCACGTTTGGTTGCTGAGGCAATGGTGAAGGAAGTGCTTGAACGGCCATGGTTGGAAAACCACACGAGATTCCATAACACACAACCTGTTGTTGTGGTTGGGCGTGTGGCAAATCGTAGCCATGAGCACATCAATATTCAGACATTTGTAAAAGATCTGGAGCGTGAACTGACAAATTCACAAAAGGTCATGTTTATTGTTGGGCGTGGAGAACGTGAGGAGATCCGTGCTGAGCGTCGTGAGCAGGCAGTGCATGCGTTAGAATCCACACAGAAGAGGCCGAGTAAGGAAATTGGTGCTGACTTTATGCTCCAGGGAACCATCAATACGATTCTTGATGAGGCGGCTGGAACAAGGGCAGTGTTTTATCAGGTCGACCTTGAACTTGTTAATATTGAGAATAATGTGAAAGCATGGTTCGGGCAGAAGAAACTCAAGAAAGTTGTAGAACGAAAACGCGTAATTTTCTGACCATTTTTTCTCTCGGCTTTTCTTTACTCACCCTTGCTATGGGGGTGAATTGCAGCTCCATCCAAAGCCATTATGCGCACGTTGAGAAGGCCCTTGCCCAAGGAGATCTGAGGGCTGCGGATGCGCTTGTCGAAAAACACAAGGATGAGTATGGAAAAAAGAATCAAGTACTCTACGCGATGGATCGTGGTATGTTGTTACATCTCTCTGGACAATATCAGGAAAGTACGATCTTTTTTGAAGATGCTGAACGTATGATTAGCGATTTGTACACACGTCGAATTGGATCTGAGTCAGCGGCATTACTGATCAATGAGAATGTATTGCCGTACGAAGGCGCGAGTTTTGAGAAGGTATTGATTCACGTTATTATGGCCTTGAATTATGCGTATCAAGGGCTATTTGATGATGCGCTGGTTGAAGCGCGAAAGATTGATCACACACTCAACGTTTTGTCAGATCAATCAACGGACACTTATTCCTACACGCAAGATGCTTTCGCACGTTATCTGACTGGACTGTTATTCGAGTTCCGTGGGGAGCTGGATGATGCGTTTATAGCATATCGGCTTGCCTATGAGGCATTTCAATTGCACCGCGATGTGTATGGGACTTCCATTCCTTTTTTCCTTGGAGAAGATCTTCTTCGCCTTAGCGTTGCTCTCAATCGGGACGAAGAATTTAAAAAGTATCAACAAGATTTTCCTAATGCCAAATGGCAGTCTGTTTCTGAGCGACAGGAGTTGGGGGAGCTCGTGGTGATCAGTTTTCATGGTCGAGCTCCTAAAAAAACTGGCAAGTTTATTGATGTTCCGTTTAGCATGCAGGCATTAAGGATGGTTCTTGCGGCGAGAGATCTCAAATCGTCAAAAAATGGACGTCTAGCACAGAATATTTTGCATGGCCTTACTGGAAATGTATTTAGCGTTGTTCTTCCCAACCTTGAGCCTCAGCTATCTGAAGTCGAGTATGCTGAAATTTCCTTGATTGATGGTGGAGGAAAAACCAAGATTGTTCGCACTGTGCTTATGGAAGACGTCACAGAAATTTCAAAGAGGCATTTGCAGGATCGTCTTGCGAAGGAAAGTTCGCGGGCGGTTGCGCGAGCAGCCATGAAGTTTGCACTTACTAAAGCTGTTGAGAGAGAAGTCACCCAGGTGACAGGAAGTAAAGCCCTGCAACAATTGGGTGTTTTTGTTGCCACTCTTTCTAGCTCTATAAGTGATCAGGTTGATACGCGTAGTTGGCGGACGTTGCCAGATGAGATTCAGGTGGCACGTGTTCGTGTTCAGCCTGGAATGTATGAGCTTCATATTCGCCACGTGGGGAAGAGTGGAAAAGTCCTTGATGCGGAGGCATTCTCATTCGTTGAGATTGCCAGAGGTGAACTGAAGATTCTTAGCCATAGAACGGTTTTGTAGAGTGATGAACCAGAGAATTTCTTTTAAAGTGGTATTGCTCATTTCTCTCTCTCTCTTTCTGGTTGGGTGTGGAATACGATTTCTAAACGAACCTACGCCAGAATGGATAAATGGGATGAGTGATGAATACCCTCCTGAGCGTTTTCTCAATGGAGTTGGGCAAGGGAAGTCACGTGACCGTGCAGAGGATCAGGCGTACGTAGCCGTTGCAAAAGTATTTCGTGCCAGAGTGATGGTGCATGATACCGACATTGAATCGTATGTAACTCGAGATAGTGGTTCAAGTGCCATGAGCATTCATGAGGTCGACATAGACAGACGTATTGAGGTCTCCACTGATAGGGTTCTTGAGGATGTTCGTATTGTCAAAACATGGCACGATAAAGAAGCTGGAACTTATTTTGCTCTTGCTGTGATGAATCTTGCTGCTGTTAGTGCGAGCATAATGGACCGCATTGTGTCGCTTGATGATGAAATTACGTACCATGTTGAGAAATCGAGAAGACAGGGGCTATTTACTGGAAGCCTTCAGCGCGTCAAGCATCTTCGCAAAGCAATTAGTGATCTTGGGTTAAGGAAAACCTATGTTGAAGATTTGAGAGTTATTAACCCTACTGCGAAAGATGATGCCGAGCCATATGAGATTCTCAAGCTCAGATCTGAGCTTAGTCGGTTGCTTTCTGAGGATTTAGTGATTGCGGTGGAAGTGATTGGAGATGAAGCTGAACTCATCAGACGTGCGATAATTGAAGGGCTGATTCGTGAAGGGTTGCCCGTGACTTCAGATCGTTTCGATCTCTCCAATTCGGCCTTTCGGTTTAGTGATGAGGGTGGTGCAGCTGTAGGACCAAACCTTGTTGTTCGTGGGAAGGCAGAGTTTTGGCCAGCTATGATTCCTGATCCGGTCTTTACATTTGTTAGGTGGTGTATGGATTTTGTTGTTGTCGAA
>DCWI01000107.1 GCA_002328825.1 Nitrospiraceae bacterium UBA2166
ATTACAATACGATTGTAACTCCCCATGGAATGAAGACACATCAAACCCATTTTTTTCGCTACACACCAACCCACCTCGGCCATACAGCCCAGTTATATCCTGGTATTCAGGGGAAATGATGCCCTCAAAATTTCCGAGAGAGCTTATCGAACGTTGTAAAAACGGATACATAATATAGGAAGAATCATCCTCAAGCACTGCGCAGAGTGGGCGCCCAACTCGCTGAATATAGCGTGCACAAAGCTCAGCGTAATCAGGAGAATAGAATATATCCTGTTGATTGATAGGCAAACCAAGAAAATACGCAGCCCACCGTTCATTGCTGGGGTCGAGCAACTGCAACATCTTTACGGAACAGATCTCTTCGAAGGCTGAGCCAAGTCACAGACGTCGTAATTATAGTCAACTTGAGAAAAACGCTTTCGTAAAAGTCTGTCAGTCAGTTCTACCTTTTCAAGTTCACGTACCAGATGATCTGCTGCATATCCATCACCATACACATTATCAAGTTCACCAAGTGTTGATCGGAAACTATCTGACAAAGCCCGAGTTATTGCCTCACAAAGCAGATGTCGATCAACAGAACAGTGAATGACGTTCATTCCCGAAACTCGTCCATATTGACGATCTCCAACATTAACAACTGGAAGTTTAAACGAAGCGGCCTCAACAATCCCACTCGATGAATTCCCGACCATGACAGACGCATGCGCCATCAAACTCAGATAGCCTCGTTGCCCAGCATTCACCACCACCTTCCTGGCGGTATTTCTGTCACAAAACGCGTTGATGGCATCGATGATCATACGACTTGAGGTATCAGCATTGGGATATGTAAATACAGAGGGAAGCTCAGTCTTGTCGATCGCCGAAAGCACCTCTGTAATATCATGAGACGTGTTATCTACCGCTATCGTGGAAGGATGAAACGTTACGAGAAGAAAAGGATCGGATGCCCGAATTCCAAACGTCTCATGTAATTCACGCGTATCCATTAGTTCAGTTTGACGAATACTATCAATTGCCAACGAACCACAACGCGTCACACGCCAGGGTTCCTCACCCATTTGTAATACTCTATTTCGGCTAGGTTCCGTTTCGACAAAATGCAAATGACTGAGCTTCGTCATTGCATGGCGAATCGAGTCATCAATGGCACCTTCAGTGATATCTCCACCAGAAATATGCGCAACGGGAATTTGATACGGAACCGCAGCCAAAACAGGTGGCAACGCATCAAAACGATCACCATGCACCACAAGAATATCAGGACGCCAATTGGCAAAAAGCTGTGCAAATCCCACTGTTCCAAGCCCAATAGATTTCCCTATTCCTTCTGGTGTATCGGACGAAAGCAGGCTTTCAACGTGAGAATGCACCGCAAACCCTGCGTCTTCAATGTGCCTCACTGTGAGCCCAAATTCAGGAGAGAGATGCATACCCGTTGCCACAATTTCCAATTTAAATCCTGTATTAGATGCAAGCGCATGCATGAGAGGAAGATAAAACCCTAGCTCTGACCGCGCACAGGTAACAAGCCCTACTCGTCTCATTCGAGATCCTCCCACTTCAACAATTGATCTCGGTCAAGACCTCGAACTAGCCTTCGTCCCACAACATATTGAAGTTCGGATGGAGCAATCCCCGTACCTGGTCTCTTGATTGCGATATCACCAAGATTTAAAACGACTCCACTTTTAAGACATCGCTTCGCAACAAGACTTCTTCGCGCAATAGCCATGGTATCAAGTTCTCCAGATACTGGCCGTTTAATCCCATCTCCAAGCGCACTTTCTACACATCGCACGCCACGAACAAGAGCTTGAAGCTCCACCGGATCAATTGACGCTCGATGATCTGGGCCAGGAAGAGAATGATCCAAGGTGACGTGTTTTTCAATGACGCATGCACCCAAGGCAACCGCGGCCAACGACACTTCGATTCCTGGAGTGTGATCAGAGTATCCGACTGGAAACCCAAACTCATTGCGCATGGTTTCCATTGCGCGTAGATTGCTTTCAGCAGGATCTGCCGGATAACTTGAAGTACAATGAAGCAAAATAATGTCTCGGTTTCCAGCCTTTTCAATAACACAAATCGCTGACTCCACTTCTTCAAGAGAAGACATTCCCGTCGAGAGAATCACTGATTTGTGTTTCCTGGCGACATGATTAAGAAAAGGAAAGTTAGTAATCTCTCCCGATGGAACCTTGAATACTTCAACTCCCATCTCATCGAGAAAATCTGTGCTCTCGTCATCAAAAGGAGTTGACAAAAATAAAATTCCTTTCGTGAGACAGTCCTCACGTAATTCTCGAAACGCGTGATATGGCAATTCAAGACGTTGAGCCATTTCCAATTGAGACTCAGCACCATCAGTTGTCTGTAATTGATATGCAGCTTTGGGAGCTTGAACTGAAATAACCTCTTGAGATTTAAATGTCTGGAACTTTACCGCATCAGCCTCAGCGCGAACAGCAACATCCACAAGACGATGTGCCATCTCCAAACTACCATTATGGTTTACTCCAGCCTCAGCGATAATAAAGCACGGACTACCTAGGCCAATATTAATGGTGTTCTTCATACGTTAGTACGTTATTAACAATTTTTCTATTCCCCACGAATGTCGCTGACTTTGTGGCACACTTTCCCTTAAGACTTTACAGTGGAGATCAATGGATACAGACTCGGGGTTTTCGTGAACCAATCGCAGGATGTTCCTTAACTACAATATTCCACTGGAACACTCAGTTCACTGAAAGTTTTATTTAGAAAATCATAATCCTAACGGTACGTTGCATTATTCAGTCCCCTCACACACAGAGAAGTAACTCTGTCATGCAAGAATTAACGCAATTTACCATGCTGTCCACCCACCATCAACGACCAAATTATGGCCAGTAACATATGCCGAAAGATCACTAGCAAGGTAAGCCACAGCACCTTTCATGTCTTCCTCAACCGCCATCCGCCCGAGTGGAGTCCGAGCAACATAGCGCTCTTGAAAAACCTTTGGTTGGTTACGCCTTACGCCTCCAGAAGAAATAGCATTAACCCGAATCCGCGGCGCAAGCATTGTGGCGAAATACCGAGTCAATTGTATCAGGCCTCCCTTGGATACTGCCCCTCCAACAGGGTTAGCCATTTCCGTCCCATCATATAGACGAAAATCAGGTCCAACAAACCCATAAATGGAGCTAAAAAGAATGACAGACCCGGATCCAGATTCCGAGAGTGCTTTCTTGGCCTCCTGAATCATTACAAATACCGAGGTAAGGTTAACTCTGGTCGCATCCTCCCACGCACCTACCGTCTGCTCTTCAAATGGAACTGCCCACCCAGGAGCCTGGGTCGTCCCAACATACGCTGCACAATGTACCAAAATATCCAAGCCACCCATTTTCTCTATTACTTTGTTGACGACCAAACGCGTTCGACGTTCATCTCTTAGATCACACGAAAATGGGTAGGCACTTTCAGCCCGAACGCGATTAAACAATTGAGCCTGTTTTTTACACGCACGAATGTCGAGATCTAAAATCGAAATAGTGGCTCCAAGATCAATCAACGTTTGCGCGACCACAGAACCAATATGCCCAGATCCTCCTGTGATCAGCGCCCGCTTATCCCTTAAGTCCATTAGCTCGACCACAGATCGCATGTCCTTATCTTCGGTTTTATTGCTTGTCATGAACAACTATTGCTGAATTTCTGAATTGGAAAGGTATGTCGTTTCGTATTCTTCGCAGAGCCTATCCCAGATCCCAAGGGCTTCAGGAGTTGCTTCAGACGCAACAAACGACCTTCGCTTATCAAGTTCATCTTTTTCCGTTGCTCCCTGGCTTGGTGGCTCCCATCCATATTGCTTATAAATGTTCAACCCAATGCCATCTGCAAAGAGTTTGCGAGGAACGTTTTGCTTCTTTAGTGCCCTCCGAGTCCCCACTCCAGCTTGAGTCCCCAGCAAAGACTCAATACGACTGATGAAAGGGTTGGGGTCAGTCACGAAGTGCTCAAATGGAACAATAACCAACCGGCACCGATCGGAATCCGACATGTGTTGGATCCTCGTCATTCCCAATCGCCATTGATTGTGAATTCCATAGATCGTTCGATCCATCCGGTTTGATTGTAAATAGAGATCCTCCCACCCCAAAGCCATCCACGGAATTGAGTGTCCCTTATGCTCAATCCACACATCAAAAACGCGTGGATCCACCCCTTCTCTTGGAATCCACGCATACCACTGCTTAATCATATAGAGTGGGTGCCGTAGTACTTCAATAAATGTCATCCTCTCCTGCAAGGCCTGGAATAGAGGTTCTGATACTCCCAGTAAATGATGTGTAACCAAATTTAGAATTGGCCGTTCTTCTTTGAGGCGCGGCAACACTGCTGCGTCACCAGCCATAAATAGCCGTTTCAAATAACGCCATGGTTTGGCATTATTCCACACAGATGAAAGATCAGAAAAACGAAAATTTGTCTCACGGGCCATCATTCCATGATAAAGGTCCAAATCCGCTCGCATGCGAATCATCGCAATGGCTGCATCTTCAGTTATTTTTTTCAGAAAATATAGAATACAGACTGTCTCAATATCATAGTTGTATCGCATGAGTTCAGTTCTCGGAAGGCTGCCGACTATCGGAGATAGCATGGTCTTTCCACAACCAGCAAGGCCATTCACAATCACAATTCTCTCAGCAAGATACGGTTCTCTCGATATTCGTGGCACTGTAGAATCCATCACATTATTCATACAAACACACTGCTCCACACACTCCCTCTAGGTGATGGGACACTGCTTCAACCTTTGTCCCATTAGCACACTAAATTCCGGTTGCAGAACGCTAAACATGAACTCATGGGCAATGTAGCAATCATGCAAAGTTGGCAAATCACACACACCTTTAGACAGAATATCGCTCACAAACGCCTTACTCATATGGCTAATTCGCAAGTCTCCTTCAAACGCGACAGGTCTCAACACCCAGCCCGTTTCAGCATCAGACTCAAAAGCCCAACGATTAGTGTGATCAAGCACAAAGCGGTATTGTTTTGAAGAAACAACGTAGATGTCAGAAGCCAAGTGATCATGTGCATACGACACCACCATTCTGCTCCCTTTTTCAGATCGAGCTTCTAATATTCCACTCAAATCGAATACATGATTTCCTCGTTTCGATGGATGGAGTGTTGGATCAATGTAAGCGGATGTGCTCATCAGGGAGGAACAGCGATCATAGAATGTAAAAAGATCAATGCTATGTATCCCATTCACCGCAAGCCCGTGATTCCCTGCATTGACAAAAAATTGAATCGGGTCTTGAGGATCAAACTTCGCAATAGCTCTCTTGTGAAACGGGTACGCCCGAGTCTTACAATTGATCCATACATTGAGATGTCGTTCTTCAGATAATGCAAGCAATCGTTCGTAATCAGTGAGCGATTGTGTAACCACTTTTTCGAGAAGAAACGACTGATAGTTTAGCTTCTTCACAACATCTCGCACGATTTCATATCGCCCTTCCGCCTGAGTTGCAACAATACACAACCCTCCTCCAAAACAAGCTTCGTCAATACTCGTCAGCCAGCGAATCTGGCAAGACGGATTCAGATCTGAAATCGCGGCCAGTCTCTCTTGGCCAAGCTGCAAGCTTGCTGCACGCGGATCCACCACCTCAATTTCGCTCACCTCAGAAAGAGAAGCCACGGCTTGCAAATGCCGTGTTCCAATTTCCCCACTTCCGACGACAAGAACACGCCCATTCAAATGATGTTTCGTGTCCAACTCAGCCGAGGTTGAAAAACTCTTCTCTACCACCAGTTTTAATTTGCCTGCACAGAGGTTCCATATTCAGACAACCAAGGGAGCCTAACCATCCCTGTCTTTACAAAGAGTTCAGCACGCTCAAATTCCTCCTTCGTATCAACCGAAATCGCTGAAAAATCAGCGACCTCATACATAAGATGTTTTCCATGTTTTCGCCACTCAAGCAATTCCCTCCGCATAAATTCTGTGCGCCAGATATACAATGTACCATTCACACGATATACCACCGGAACATCCTGTCGTCGATGATAATTGCTTCCTTCAGAAATTAAATCGACCATCCATCCGTTACGCTCAATGACAGAATGCCAAATCGGGTTGAAGTCAGGCTCAGAAATACCAATAATGCCATCGGCTGAAGATTTCTCTCTGAGGCGGTGAAATGCTTGGGCAACATCAATTGGCAATCGACAAGGAGTGGTAGGGTCTAAAAGAAGAATAAATTCAAATTTCCTGTCATCTTGTGATTCTATCTCTTTCAAGGCATGACGAAGCACAGGCCATAGAGGAGTTTCATCCTGAGCCAATTCTGCAGGCCTCATGAATGGGACCTCAGCCCCAAACTTACGCGCCACATCAGCAATCTCAGGTGCATCGGTTGATACTACAACACGCTCTACTTCAGCGCAGGATTGCGCCAAGAGAATAGAATGCGCAATAAGGGGCAATCCAATGAAAGGTCGTATATTCTTTCCCGGCAATCCTTTGGAACCTCCTCGCGCTGGAATAATAGCGAGCAGTCGTTCTGCAGCACTCATTTATACATGACCTGCTCTTTCCTGTTACTCTGCGTCGCACGCCATGCAGCATCACATACCGCGAGGGCTTTTACCCCCTCAACCCCCGTAGCCAATCGTGTGTCACAGTCACCATCACATGATTTGAGAAAAACCTCCATTTGTTCAGCAAAAATATCATTCCTACCCTGGATCAGCTGCTGTTGCTTCATCTCTCCATCTCGGTGAATACCCACGGTATTCGTAACACCATCCCATTCCAAAGTCCCTCGCTCTCCACATGCGATCATTCGTCGTCGCGTCGGCTTTGATAGGTAATCAAGTCGCATCGACACCATACCCCCACCATAAATTTCCCAAAACAAATCCGCAGTCTCGTCGGACATGATTTCAAGACGTCCAATGTTTTTAACACAAGCCTGCAAAGCGGTTGGCCATCCAAAAATCCACCCTGCGTAATCGATCTCATGGATCAAATCACGCAACACTCCCCCCTCTACTGACCTTCCTGAATACGACTTATCGTGTGGGCGAGACGGCCGCCAATCTGGCAAATAGGACTGACATTCTATGCGAATAGCATGAATCATTCCGATCTCACCAAGCATTTCACGAAAAAGATTGATCGACTTTGAAAAACGCAGAACACACCCAACAAAGACATTTCGTCCAAGTTTCGTTGCAGCCTCCATCAAGCATTTGGCCTCTTTAACATTTACGGATAACGGTTTTTCAACTAATACATCCATTCCGTTTTCCATTGCCGTGACACCATCTCTCATATGCTCTGCAGTGTCCGAAGCAATGACACATAATCTCGTTCCAATTTTCCGCGCTTCCTCAATGTTGTGAACAGCCATATATCCCAAATCTTGTAGCATGAAAATTCTCTCCGCCCGTTTCGGAATCGCGACTGGCTGAACAGACACAACGCTGTTTAGAACACCTAAGTGACGCATCCCAATACTTCCCGTTCCAACAACAGCCACCAACACTCGGTCTACCATGATTAGAGTTGCCCGCCATTCACATCAACCACAGCCCCAGTGATATACGACGCTGCTTCACTCACTAAGAAACAAATAGTCTGAGCCACCTCCCCAGGTTCTGCTAACCTACGTAGCGGAACCGCTGTCGAAAGAGAGTCGATCTGTTCTTGTGAAACATTCGCGAGCAACATCTCGGATTTCGTGTGTGACGGGGACACACAGTTAATCGTAATACCATCTTCCCCAAAGTTCGCAGCAAGTTGTCGAGTCAATCCAATAACACCATATTTAGAGCATGTATATGGAAGAGAGGCCGTTTTGCTATATGACCGTCCCGCAATGGACGAAAGGTTTACAATCCGACCATACTTATGACGCTTCATAATCGGAATCGCATATTTACAGCAAAAGTATGTACCAAACAAATTCGTTTGAAAAATCGTCTCCCATTCTTCTTTCTCATGCATCAAAGGATCCGAAGCTGGAGATGCAATGCCCGCACAGTTGATAAGAATATCTAATCGCCCAAACTGCGACGCAAGCTCAAGAAAAACGTCTTTAACTGCATATTCGTCTCGGACGTCACAACATCTAGTGCTATCACTATTTTCAAGACGCCGCGCAAGACGTATTGTGGATATCCCTTTAGCTTGAAGCAGAGTGGCAGTGGCATCTCCAATACCACTTGAAGCACCAACCACAACTGCAACACGTTGGGAGTTACCGGTAGTAGACATGTTCCATATCCCGTGCACCACAGGCAAGTCGAATGCCTGCTGCCTCACTTGTACACACAATACTATGCACAACACCTTGAGGGAGACATACAATGTCAGATGGACCTGCCTTAATCACGTTTCCTTCATCCAGACGCCATTCAAACTCCCCTTCTAGAACCACCCACCACTCAGCATGCGTCACATGACAATGTTTCCGTGCTCCCTCTCCAGGCTCCTGACAAATCAGTGCAATTTGATCAGTTCCGGTGTAGACAAGTAAATACAACCATGGTGCTGGCCCCATTTTCTTCTTGATCACATCAAGATTTCGAAGCTTCAGGTTTGCACCTGAATCGATAAATTTTGTGACTCCATCTCGCCCAATCAGTTCCTCAAGTTCATGTTCAATCCCCACCACCCTATCATCAAACTTGTGGACACCAAGTTTGACATTTTGTCGTCTCAGTTGTAGCGCTGCCTCAATCAAATACAAATCATCCCAATCATCGGCATCAAGAGCCTGAACACGATCAACGGGAAATCGTCCTATCTTTCCACAAAACGTCGGCCCAGCATCATCATGGCTATTTCGATGATACGAGTGAAGAAAAGAAGAACTTTTCCACCCCGAAATCGCCCATGTGATCAATTGGAGAGGACAGAGCGTTTGGGTGGGAATTTTCTTTGACAAAGAAAAGTTTAATGGTTTTCCTTCAAAGAAGGTCTCCGCATACCGTTCTTCAACAGAAAACAAGGAGTCATAATTATCAACATCAAGCATGTTCACAAATGCCCTAATGGTCTCTGCACGCAAAAGAGGAGACGTAGTGTGCACCAATACAAGATAGGATGGATCCATATGCTGCATGAAGTCATAGAGAAAATGATCGTGCGTCTGGCATCTCTGGCCAGAACATTGACAGGATTTGTTGTGCATCATACAAGAAGACCCACCACGATCTGGGGCCCGTCGATAGAACTTGACCCCAAGCATTACGGCCATTTTTTCCACAATGTCATGCTCTGAGTTCAAATAAATCTCATCAAATATCCCAGCCTTTTGACAAGCACGAGCAACATAGAATGCCATCGGATATCCATCAACAAACAGCAGGTTTTTATCAGGAATTCTTGTGCTTCCCAGCAAGACCGGAATGAGAGCGATTTTCTTCATCATCAACTTTCCTTTTTTTTCTTTCAATCTCTTCTCTCAGGAAGAGAAGGTCATTATAGAGAAAAACCCTTTTCTCCCAGAATCATACAACCCAAGGTTGCTTTGATCACCAGTTTTTTTATTTGACATGCAGTACCACTTATCAACTGAGGCATATGAGCATCCTGCTGAAAAAAGCCCGCAAACAATCCTGGTTTAAGTATAATCTCTGCAGCAGAGTCCGCAGGAGGCTCATAAAAAATGACATCACGTTCATTGTCATATCCAGTCCTTGGGACTAGCGTTTTAATTGGCCAAACCGCGATAGCCTCTTCTCCTTCGAGCACAATATGAATATCAATATATGTCCTATGAGACTCTAAGATTGCGTCGTCCCGACACCCAGTGAAACACGTCATAATTCTTGCAAACATTTCCTCCCCAATAATTGGATGCTCTCCATCAGGTAATGTAGGAGCGACATCAACAACAAATGCATTTACCCTATCCCACCATGATGAAGAAAAGTAACATGTGGCATTTTCTACTGTGTCAAAAATCATATATTCCTCTTATGAGGCTATGAGTTGGTGCCCCCTTATAAAATCAGAGCTCAAACAAAAGATAAAAAGAGAAAAACAGAGGCTTGAGGCGTAAGACATTCGGCTTTCTCAATGATTAAATCACACACAGCTAATAGCCATGTCTGGCGAGTTATTTGAACAATATTGTAGGCGTAGCCATTAACCAAGAGACGTCGGTTGCCCTGAAGGCTCAGACAGTTATCAGAGGAAAAACCTGTAAATGTAATGAACATGAGGTTGGATGAATGGCATATTTAGTAGACAGAGTCATATTAGAACATTCCTCGTTTATCACTACGCCCTAACAACTATCATCAACATACAATACAGTGCCTTTTCTACCCAATATCATACCCATTGCGAATAATACGATACCAAGACTGATTCATTGAAATGCACACATCAGATACATGCATTTTTTTTCGTAGGCCTATACCACAATGACTCGCAAGTTCCACACTGTGCTATCACCAAAAATTACGCCTTTCAATAGTGCATATCACCATTGTTATATTTTTTGGATACCGTAGTACCAAGAAAATATCGGCATCGAGAAGTGATTCGCGACATCTCTTGAAATACAAACCTCCTAATCAATGATCATTGATTACACTGTCGTTATGCATGGCGGTAGATTTTATCCATCACATGCATAAGCTTCAATGCATCTTGGGAACTCCCAATCTTCACTGTCTCTTTCTTGTCAATCGCTTGAAAAAAATGCTCGATTTCAGATCGCCATGAATTGTTGACTTTAAACCGAACATGTTCTTCATCACTCCACATGGCCGCCGGAGCACTAGTTCTGTTCTTGGCAATGGTCATCTCCTCCTCACCATACGTGCCGGAAGATGTGAGAAGCCCATTGATGACGATGTAGCCCTTTTCCAAAAACATTTCCAGTGAAAACAAATGCCTCCACTGCGTCATTGTCGAATGTAGAGATGCAACAACTCCTCGACTATTACGAAGAATTGCAAAAACATTGTCCTCAACATCCAACTTCCAATAGACATTTGAAACATAAGCGCTAACATCGCTAAAATCACCTGCCATCATGAGAAATAGGTCAACCATGTGGATGCCCTGATCCATCAAGATTCCACCACCCGCAAGCGCTTTTTTTGCCCTCCAGTTATGGTAGAAACTCTGATCAACGCTCTTGCCATAACGTCCACGCATCCATAGCAATCGCCCATGTGACCCCGAATCAATCAACTCCTTTGCAAGTTTGATACTGTCATGATGCCGATGGTTGAATCCATACATCAAAATTCTCCCAGCAGCCGCCTGCTCAGCGACAATAATCTCTTCGACATCTCGGGAAGAAAATGCAGGAGGCTTCTCGCAAAATACATGTTTACCCGCAGCCAATGCGCGTAAAGTCAATGATTTGTTTAAATAATTAGGGGTACAAATAATAACAGCGTCAACTTCGGAAGAGATGAGTGCCTGAGGATCGGAATACCAACGGACAGAATGAATATCAGGTGGTTCTGCCGGATCAGCGATTGCAACGACTCTTGCTCGCCCATTTTCGACGACCGCATCATAGCGAATACGACCCATTTTCCCAAACCCTATGATGCCAACATCAATCATCTTATAAGCTGACCTCAGCCTGGCACTCAACTCGCCGAGCACGCAGAAACAAAAAAAACTCTCGGCAGATCTTATGGAGATAGCCATCGTTTGGGTAACGATCTCTAAATACCTCCCCAGGCTTCCGCATAAGAATCAACGAAAGATCTGACCCCACATTTTTCTTATCTCTTGAAAGTGCAACAAAAAAACGATCTTCAGGGATTCGTGTTTGTTCAAACCCAGCGTAGTTCTTCGCCAAAACATCATGCAACTCTTCGTATACATTTTGATCGGAAAGACCAAATTTCCACGAAATATAATTAGCCATATCCATGCCAATGGTCACAGCAATTCCGTGAGGAATCACATAATCCGTCGCACTCTCAATAGCATGCCCAAAACTATGTCCATAGTTCATGACAAGGCGCTCATCACGATCAAATTCATCTGCTTCAATTTTAAGTTTTTTGATTTCAAGCGAACGACGAATATAGTGCGAAAGTGAAGCCCTATCAGTAAGAAGATTCGAATAATCATCCGCAATAGCTCGTACATCGCCCCACCCAGAAATAGCATGAACTTTGATCATTTCTCCAATACCTGACCTGATATCGATAGCATCGAGTGTACCCAATACATCTGAGGAAATCCTGATGTCTCTCGGTGGAGTAAATGTCCCTATCTGATTCTTATATTGCCCAACGTTAATCGATGATTTAGAACCAATACAACTATCAGCCTGCGCTAGTAATGTCGTTGGATAGAAACGCCACTCGATCCCACGAAACAGCGTCGCTGCAATAAACGATGTGATGTCCTGTATAATGCCTCCGCCTACAGCGATTAAGAGATGGTCTCTCTTAATCCCATTTGCTAGCAACTGCATTACATAAGAAGGAATCTGTTCAAGCGACTTATTCGTTTCTGTCGCCTCAATACGAATGACTGACTCATGCATCAGTGCAAGTTTTAAATTCTCCGCATACAATTCGGCAACCCGTGTGTCGATTACAAGATGGGAACCCTCACTCAACCCAGATTCAATCCCAGCAAACATCTCTCCGAACTGAACTTCATATGGACCAACATGTGATTGAATCACGAGGTCAGACACTGGTATAGCCACCATCAACAATAATATGCTGACCCGTCATGTACGAATTGTCCTCACTCACCAAAAAACGCACGAGGCGCGCGATTTCCTCAGGGCGAGCAAGTCGGGCCATGGGAACATTCGCGATCATTTTTTCTATTCCTTCATCCCCAAGAATACGACGAGTTAGTTCTGTATCGACAAACCCAGGAGCCACACAATTAACTAGAACATTGTCAGCAGCCACTTCAAGTGCAAGCGCTCGACTCAAGCCAAACAACGCAAACTTACTAGTCGAGTACGCAGAACGCTCAGGCTTACTCACAACACCAAAGATAGACGTAATGTTGACAATCCTTCCGAAACGCCCCTTACGCATTCCCTCTACCACAGCCTGACATACTCTATATGGAGCCGTTACATTGACCCGTTGAATACGATCGAAATCCTCCATAGCATAGTCCTCAATCGGACCAACCTTATTAATCCCCGCATTGTTTATCAACACTCCAACATCAAGACCAGCTACGGTTTCGACAAAACAATCCAGGGCAGAAGAATCTTCGAAATCACAACACAAATACTTGCTACCTTTCGGTCCCTGGCCATCAAGTGTAGTTCCGCTGACAAAGACTTCATAGCCAACTTCCAAAAGAGCAGAGGCTATAGCTTCTCCGATCCCACGTGTACCACCAGTCACTAACGCTCGCGTAGACTTCATTGGATAAGTGATCCAGTGCTAATGAGTAGAATAACCAAATACTTTTTCAGCATATGCTGTCAAAATTGCCGCATCAGATAGAGATACAAGAGGAATACAGCGACTAATCTCAGGGTTGAGCATCGCAGAAACTTGTTCCACAATACCCATCTTTACTTCTGGAGCATAGGTTAGAATTGGAATGCTCTCCCACTGAGCCAGTGAGGATTCCTTCCGTAAAACGGCCTCGAGAGGACATAAACGATAAGAGGCAACAGAGGTGTGGACTTCCACAGACCAACGTCCTTTCGAACCCCAGTCCGCATGGTAGCCAAACACAATATCCTGATCAGAAATTCCGGAGCCGGTAAAAACGGCACCAGATGGATGCCACTCAAGAGAATTAGAGCGATACCCGCTCCACTGTTGAGGTGCACCAATCAATGTATGTGCCATACTGATAACATGAAGACTATTGGCAATACCCCACCGCTCAAGCTCATTTTTCTGAAAGCGTTGAATCCAATCTGGTTTAATCATTTCGGTAAGCGTATAGCTACAGGAGGTGATTCCGCCCTCAACGTTAACGCGCGCGCGCACTTCCTGCACTCCTGGATACGCAACTCGATTATATGCACACAAAGCCCTCACCTCGGAGCGAGTCATGTGTTCAGCCAATTGCTTGATCTCCGACGAATAAAGGGAGATGGGTTTTTCAATTAGCAGATGACGAAAGCCAAGCGAGACAAGTAGATTTGTCACATCAACCAACGATTCCATAGGAGTACAGACAATGCCAAGCTCATCAGAACGAGGAGAACACCGTAGGTTCTCAATACCTCCAACTACCGTCTCTACATCTGCCTTATCGTAAAGCTCTGGCAACGACCCTTTGGAGCGAGAACAAACACGAATACGCTTTACTCCTAGCGCGCGAAGAGCCTTGACATACTCTTTCCCCATACTCCCATACCCAATGACAGTTACCTCTCTGTCAGAAAAATCACTGGCAGTAATCCGCGCCACAAGTTCGCTCGCTGACAACACCTTATCGTTATCGCGCTGCTTAAAAATAGTTCCTTCCTCCATTGTCTAAACAACTCCGACGATGAAATACACTCGTGCTTCTAAGGCATCTTGATCATGGATGTGAATTTTAAAACCTCCAGAAAATAAGCATTTAGGCGTACCTAGAGCATAAAATACTTCTTCCCCCATCGACTCGACGCAAACGAAAAATAACGAGATGGGAAAAGCCGTGACTTCACGCAATTGAGAAAGCATCATCCTGTTTCAGAAGAGAAGAGGCTACACTGTGAACTAGCAATCTGCAGCACCCAGAAGATAACGCGTTATACTCTAAATATTATTTGCCTCCCATCTCGCACAAACCACTTACCGACTGATAGATTAACTCGTAATCGCTCTATATATCGGCAGGAAATCACTGTGATATCGTGAGGAAGGACGTAATAGTGATGGTAACGATGCTCTGTACTCGTCGTTTCCATGCCCCGGAAGCAAGGATCGAAAGTCACGCCATGTTTTGCGCAGTGCTGGTATATCACGCGCCATCCTGTAGATACGAGAAAAGGCAGTAACTTCGCGATGCAGATAACGTTTTTCCCAGTTCGCTGCAAGGCCTTTCCTTACGTGAAGCAACAACGCTTCCTTCACTATCTCTCTCGCTTCTACAAGCTGCATACTATCAACTCTCATAACTTCTTGAACAAGGCAATCTCTGAATTTCTCCAACTGCATCGCCCACCGTGGCCCAGAAATCCAGTCAAACATATCAGAGTTTAGTTTCCTCGAGGTCATATCAGCATGAGTTTGGCGCACCATATACAAGCGTTCAAGCGTCTTAACCTTCCCCGCAATAATAGGCATACTGCTCGGCAATAACTCACCAAAGGAATTATCCAAGTCTAGATCGACAACAGCTTGATAGCTTTTCCGTAGTGCCTCCGTCCGATGCACAGCGTAAATTATTGGCCTATACGTTCCAAGATGAGCAGTCAGTCGTCGAGAAGCGGTTTCATGCTCAACAGACCATTGGGGATACAACCACGTTTGCGTGATTGGCCCATGTGCATCATCGGCCCGAACCCCAAATATAACCGCTTTCCCGTTAGCAGCAATGTAACTGGGGTGATGTTCAAGAAATGCTACCGCATCATTCAAGCTATTTGGAATTAAAAAGTCATCGTCTGCGGCAAAAACAGCATAAGGTGTTGTTACTTGATTCAGCAGTCCTAAGATACAAGGAAAGGTAAAAATTCCTGGGAATAATTGGTGCTTAACACGAAGCTGCCCAGAGAATGAGTCAAGCACCTGCTTGCCATTTCCAACTTGGCTCGAATCACTAGAGTCTCCTATCAAAATCAAATGAGTGAGCCCGGAGACGGAAAAATAAGTAAGCAAACGTTGCAGGTAGGCCCAACGATTGCGAGTTGGGATAACGATGGTGAGCATCAAAAAATCCCAGCACTTTTTGCGCCAAAGTTTCGCATCTCACAACAAACGTAGCAGATGCTGATAAAATCCCTCTTTCTCAGATCTATCCCGCCGATAGCAATCACCTCTTCATGGAAATCCACAAGTCAAAAACATTCTCAATCAATTTCAATGCCCTACCTTTGCCTTATACCACTCAACGGTATGTTGAATGCCTCGATAAAATTCCGTTTGCGCCCTCTCCCCAAAAATCGATTCAAACTTGTTCGTATTGAGCATCCGATAGGGAATTGCATTAGGCTTGCTTACATCGTACTGAGGATTCACAGAATGCCCGCACACCTCAAGAATGACTTTGACGGCATCCCTAATGGTTATTTTTGATCCACTGCTAACGTTCACAGGATCACACATACAATATCGTTTGAGAATGCTGATCAGCGCATCAACAAAATCTTCGACATAAATAAAGTCTCTTACCGTATAGCCATCTCCCCAAACAACGTAAGGCTCTTCCTTGTTCACCGCTCTCTTAATAAGCGCAGGCAAGACATGCGACTTGTCATCATCAAACTTGTCATAAGGCCCATATATATTCGTTGGCCGTACAATCCCAATCTTTAATCCATGCCTAACGTAATAAAATTTGGCGAGTTGCTCAATATACCGGTTCATCCACCCAACCCCCATATAAAGCTCATATGTTGGCCGATTTAAGTCAAGCTCATCCTCACGAATTGGATAATAGGCTTCCTGGTAAACTGTCGAGCTGCTTATAAAAACTACCCGTTCAACAGCATTCATCCTACAGGCCTCCAATAACCCAGAGTTAATTTGTAAATTCGGAACAATGAGTGCTGTAGGATTCTCTTTCATAATCTTCGCCCCAAACGTCTGAGCGGCACAGATGAACACATAGTTCATATTTCGTGTGGCTTCAATACAATCATGGAGACTCGTAAAATCAAATTTCCGATACTGACAGCCTGGCATATCCGGTATTTGTAACATATCAGGCGTTCGCGAATGAAAGGTTGCCAAAACATTGACATTCTCGGAACCCAACCGCCTAGCAAGATTTGCTCCCACTAAACCCGTACCACCAGCCACCAAAACATTTTTTCCACCAATCATACAAATGGCCTTTCATAAAATACGTTGTATCGGATATTGACACTAGCACGGTGAGTGGCATATCAATTCATTGTCTCGTGAATTCCTTCTTCAATTGAAATCACTGACTTAAAACCAATCCTCTTCGCTCGTGACATATCCAACAATCGATTTCGATCATCTGATGGTTTGGACATATCCCACGTAACCTCCACCAAATCTGGAAGATTGCGTACGATAATGTCACCGATCTCGCGAACGGAGACTCCTTTGCCACTTCCAAGGTTAACTAGTTGACCTACCTGTTGCTCAACAGCAAGCAACATTCTTCGCATGGATAAAATCCATGACCACCTCCCCGTCACCCCAAACAACTAGAGGATTCGCCCATCCATTGCACATCGCAATGAGCGATGGAATGACCATAGTCACATTGGGATCGAAATTGTCATACGGGCCATAGCCGTTTGTAGGACGCACAATACTCACACAATCCCACCCATACTCAATCCGGTTAGCATCCGCTTGGCCACCCGGAAAATCTATCATTCTCCGATGGAAAAGTTTTCCATACATCATCTTCGTAAAACACTTCACTTGGCGCATATACCCCATTGCACTTGTATAGAGATATCCCTTCCCTCCACACTGTCTCACCACTTCCATCATGTTGAGATTAAAGAGCATGGCAGGGACAAAGAAACTTGCATGTTTTTTGCAGTCATGGCCGGTGATCTTTTAATTCCTATAAGGTGGAAAACATAATCCATGCCTTGGCAGGCATCGAGACAGCACTCAAATTTCATAAGATTAACTTTAAGAAATTCTGCACGAGGATGAACTCGCAAAGGGTCATTCAATGACGCAATGCGAACATTAGTTCCACGTTCAAAAAACATGTCAACAACAGATCTCCCAATAAGACCTGTCCCCTCGGTTACAAGAACGTTTGTATTTTGAAACAAAGAGTTTTTCCGAGAATCGATAAATTTTGGTTTCATTTAGAAAGGTCCTTTAAAGTTATGCTCATAGGAATAGAACGTCTCGCCACTAAGATCTGATTTGTCAAGTTCAAGGATCATCTCCACAATTCGAATAATGTTGACAGCTGACGGATAGAAGACGTTTTCGAGCGGTCGTGTGGTTGGACATGGCACGTGCGCGAAACCAAGGCGCTCTACCGGCTTTACCAAAGCACTAAAACACCTGTGACTAATTAGTGCCGCCAATTCTGCCCCAAACCCACAAAACACCCAGTCATAGTCAACAACGAGGCAATGTCTAGTTTTCATGACAGAAGAGGCAATCAACCCCTCATCCAAAGGAGTGACGGTTCGCACATCAAGCACCTCTAACTCGACTCCTCGTTTGGCCAATATGTCTGCTGCTTTCAATGCCTCAATGTTCATCCACGACGTAGCGAGCACAGTCAGAGCATCACCTGTGCGACGTATAACGGATGACCCAAGAGGGATTTTCTCTTCTTCATTTAACTCCCCCTCAACATCATACAGCCACCGATGCTCCATGAAAATCACAGGATTGTCATCACGAATCGAAGATCTTAACAAGCTGTAGGCATCCTGAGGCGTCGTCGGAAGAACAACTTTCAAACCAGGAAAATGTGCAAATACAGAGTGGAGAGATTTGCTATGTTGAGCTGACTGTCCCCACCCACGACCAATAATGGCTCGAATCACCAATGGAATCTTTAGTCTCCCCGCACTCATATACCGTAAGTTCGACACCATATTCGCGATCTGGTTGATACCCAAAAGCATAAAGTCAGCACGAATATGCACATGGACTGGCCGCAGCCCTGAAATGGCTGCACCTAATGCAACACCAGTCATTGCATCCTCTGCAAGCGGAGTCCCAAAACAACGATCCTCACCAAACTGCTCAAGCAACCCACGAGTACTTCCAAAAATCCGCTTGTGATCCGGCACATCGAGACCAAAAACAAACACTGTTGAATCTCTTTCCATTTCCCTCGTGAGTGCCAAGTTTACGGCCTCGCGAAATGTCGTCAGAGATGTCATGCGAAAACATCAGTGTACAGCTCAGAGGGAGCAGGAAATGGTGCCAGCTTTGCAGCCTGAATACTTTTAGCAATCTTTCCATCCACCTCCATTCGTATCGCGCGCAAATCATCCCCAGAGCACTCCTTTTCAAGGAGTGCTTTCTCAAACCGAAGAACAGGATCGAGCGATATCATTTCCGCAAATGCCGGCCGAGATCGATACCCTGCATTAAAGTCTTCTGCTATACCAACATGCTCGAGAAACCGAAAGTATGTGAGGTGAAGAAATCCAGGTTTTGGCTGCTCAGCCATTCGCTCCACTATCTGACGCGTCACCATGCTAACCTCTTGAACATCGCTCCCATCTCCACTCCCACAATGACACTCAAAACCTTCAACAGTTTCTGATATAGATCGAAAACCTTGTCGCTCACCTGCAGAGGCATGGATCGCCAGATTATTGTCTTCACATACAAATAGGATCCGAAGGCGATGCAAACAGGCAAAATTTATGCTTTCCCAAAAACTTCCTTCTTCCAATGCACCATCACCGAAAAAAGCAATAGCTACATCATCCAACTTCTTGTACTTCGCAGCAAATGCCGCCCCTACCGCAAGTGGAATTGTTGTTCCAACAATAGCCGATGTTGCAACCAACCCACTCTCTGGAGCAGAAAGATGCATCGACCCTACCTTTCCTCTCCCTACCCCTGTTGCCTTTCCGTAGAGTTCCGCAAAAAATCCATCAGTATCATCGGTAAGCATCAGGTACAATGCATGATTTCGATATGTTCCGAAACATTTCGTTGTTTCTGGTAGACCAAATAAAACACCTACAGGTATAGCCTCTTGCCCAATACTGAGATGGACAGGAGTTTTCATTGCATCATTGCCATATTCTTCGCGGACCTTTTCTTCCGCTTGCCGAATCAAAACAAGCTTTCGGTATAGATAAAGCAATTCATCCTTACCGAAACGAGACTTCACTATAAAGCCTTTAGAACTGTCTGCGAAATAAACGCTAAAGAATCCTCATTCAAGGAGGGATTGTTGGGGAGAAAGAGCCCACATTGATGAATCCTATCGGCCATAGGAAAACGCGTCGTTCCATATCGGTTGGCCCAAAACGGATGCAAACCAAGATTTCCAGCGGAAAAAATTCGCGTTTCGATCCCGTTTTGCACAAGAGCAGCAACTATCCGCTTACGCTGCGCCTCGTCTTCTGCTAGAAGACCAAACGATATGCTCGCGACCTGGCATTCAGATTCACAACGCTGAACAGAAAATATGTCCCCGAGCTGTTGCATATAATAGGAGTGGTTCTCTTGCCGTCGAAAAGTCATCCAGTCTAATTTTTCAAGCTGTCCAATCCCAATAAAGGCATTGAGGTCTGTTGATCGCAAATTAAACCCGGGCTCATAAAAAACAAATGGCGTATGAAAATCATCGATATGGTGCTGTTCAATAAGCGATTGGTGGTCCCTCTCATCTAAGTCTTTGCTCCAACCATGACTTCTGATCATCAAGAGCAAGTTTTTGAACGTTGCATCATCAGTCGAGACCATACCACCTTCTATCGTCGACATCTGATGGCCAAAATAAAACGAAAAACTCGCCATATCTCCAAAACTACCAACTTTCTTCCCTTTGTATGATGCCCCAATTGCAGCACAAGCATCCTCAAGCAAAAAAAACCCATACTTGTTTTTCAATTCAAGCATCGCATCCATCTTATGTGGAACGCCAAGTACCTGAACCATCAAAACAGTGCTTGGCTTATGTTCTTTGACAAGGCTCTCCAAATGATCCAAATCAAGACCAAAGGTATCAGAGTCGGCTTCACACATTACCGGCTCAAACCCAAACTGGATTGCCGGTGCAATGGAGGTTACCCACCCAACACTAGGAACAATCACTTTTTTGTTTTTGAGCTTTCCTGACAAGAGAAGGGCGTAATACATGAGCAGATTCGCTGACGAACCAGAATTACAGTTGACCGAATAGGATCGGCCAATCCACTGACTCCATTTATCTTGAAAGTCAACGGTAACTTTACCTTTTGTCAAACGAGGATTTGTCTGCAACCACTGTATCAGGCGAGCAATGTCCTCGGTGTCAATGGTATCTTCAGCCAAGTGAAATTTAATCAAAAAACCATTCTCCTTCAACACATGTAAGAACAAAACACAAAAATCTCACGAGAACAACTCCAGTTCACTAATCTTCACAAAATACACTTGATAGTAAGATGACATACTCGTATATAGAAAACTCAGTCGCCAAAAAACAAAATAGTGATACAGCTACCTCTTTCGATCATCCATGCTGACTTGCCTACCCCCCCACACTCATTTGCGTAATGCATGCAGTTTCTATCCCCCAATAACATTGCCGGAATTACCACTCATTCTAATACTGTGTAAGAAACCCTTTAGCCTTTCCCATTCTCGAAACTGACACTCAATGCCCTCTCAAAAACATACTCTCCAGAATTCGCTGCAAGAAAAAACGTATCCTCTACCACCACAATACGAAAGAGAGAACCACTTGAAACTTCTAATGCATTGCTGAAAATTTTGTCAACCATATCCTAGCAAACATCCTCACTTCTACTGCTTCCTCGCAACAAAACCTTAAGACTGACACAATGGTTGATTCTACACACCCAGCTTGCATATCAGAGCTCAGATCAACTTTCTTCTCACTGCACACTCTCACTTTGAGTTCTAGACCTTTGGTCAGGTCCATACCGGGAAAAAAACTGCTCGGCAGCCCCATACGATTCCGGTGTGCCCATATCTAAAAATTTCCCTTTCCCACGGAACCCATACAACAACGCTTTATCAGCCCACACAGGAAAGACTTCACGCTCAAGCGATTCAGCTCTACCCAATACGATGTTAGACAGCATCTGCTGAGAAAAAAGATACATGCCCGCATTAATCCAGCACTGTTCGTCCAACAAACCTCTTTTGTTATCGCGTTTTTCTTCAAACCGTACGATATGATCATCCTGATCTAAAACCACACACCCATACCGATCAGGATCTGGAACAGCAGTTAGAAGCAATGTGGCATCCGCACATCGATTACGATGCCAAGAAAAAAACAGGCCCAGATCCGTCTGATAATATGAATCTCCATTCATCACCAAAACCACATCGGAGTGGAGAAACGGAGCTGCTAAGCGTAGAGCGCCCGCCGTTCCCAAAGGACTTGATTCCTGAGAATATTGGAGGCGAAGGCCATGATAAGTATTACCAAATACTTTGTAGACCTGTTCACCGAGATAACCCGTGCACAAAACAACATCCTTCAAATTGTGATCAACCAACACATCGAGAAGATACGAAAGAAATGGCCGACCTCTCACATTCGCCAAGACTTTTGGCATGTCGGCAACAACCGGTCGAAGCCGTGTACCTAGCCCTCCTACCAAAATAGCTGCTGTGATCTGATCATTAGACATTTCCAAATTCGCCCCGCCCAAGCATACGAAAACCCTTTAACAACTCGCATATGCCATCTTCAAGAGATCGCTGTGCGCGAAACCCCTCCTCTGCAAGTCGTTGGTTTGATACAACGTAATTCCTCTTGTCACGATCGCTCCCAATTGGTGCAAAATGAAGATAAAAAGATGGAACTTGTTCCTTGATTTTCAGAGCAAGCTCTTCTTTTGAAAGATTTGCCGTATCAAGTCCCACGTTGTAAGGCCGTCCAACCATCTGTTTGGCATTCTTGATGCAATGCAACACACACGCCGCGACATCCCGAATATGGACAAAATTTCTCTTGAATTCCTTTTCGAAAATAACCAGGTAACTCGAAGAAAACGCAGCATAGGTAAAATTATTGACCAACAAATCCATCCTCATGCGTGGTGACATTCCAAACACCGTAGCAAGCCGCAAAGTAATTACATTGGGAGAGCTCAAAAGTTCTGCCTCGGCTTGGACTTTTGTCCGACCATAAAGAGAAATAGGTTCGAGTGGTGTATCTTCAGTGCAAAAATTATCCCCAGACTTTGTTCCATACCCGCTATTTGTTGTTGGAAACACAATCAACTGCTCTGAACTTCTGATGCGATTGAGAAGTTGCACAGCTTCCAGATTAATGGTTTGAGCCATATCGGGATCACGATCGCATGCCGGCGCACCAACAATCGCAGCAAGAGGGATAAGGACATCTGCATCTTTGATATGGTCTCGTAGGAGCATCTCATCACGTATATCACCCAACACAAATTCAAAGTGATCATTCGCGCAAAAATGAAACAGGCTATGTTGGCGATAAAGCAAGTTGTCGATAACAACAACATCATACCCAGCCAAGAGAAGATGCTCACACAAAACAGAGCCTAAGTACCCTGCCCCCCCTGTGATAAGAATTTTCATTGGCCCACACCTTTCACAAAAGCAAGAGGGCATTGAACCACCCACGGCCGATGCCTGAAAAACCTGCCCAGCACCCTATCGAGCAACCACGCAACCTCACACAGATCATCTCCAATACACTCTCTTTTCAAAAAGAGCCTTCTCTCTTCAAGCAGCTTCAATACATCGCTGCTTTCGTTTTTCCGCAAACACTCAATGTCTACTAGGTTGGACACTTTCAGTCTAGATCCCTAATATCCAAACACCAGAGGACGACACGAGCCTCTGCCAAAATCCTCATGCATCACAACGTGTCATACTGAGCACGTGCAATCTTTTCCTTGCCTCGATGAAACATGGTGCTAGGAGTCCCCTCTTCCACCACACAACCATGATCGAGTCTATACACTCGATCACTATGCGCCACAGTACTAACACGATGCGCGACAATCAGAATAGTCTTGCTTCCCTGAAGCGCTGTTACAGCTTGCATTACTCCACCCTCAGTATCAGTGTCGAGTGCGCTAGTAGCTTCATCAAGCACCAGCACGGCAGGCTCATGGTACAGTGCCCTAGCAATGCCAATACGCTGACGCTGCCCACCTGACAACCGAATGCCTCGCTCACCTACCAAAGTCTCCAAGCCTCGAGGCAGGCTATCAATAAACTCTTCCAATTGCGCGGATTGGATCGCATGCTTTACAGCAGCGTCGTCAATCTGCTTGCTGGACAGTCCAAATGCGACATTACGCCTTAGAGTGTCATCCGTGAGATAAATGGACTGTGACACATAGCCAATTTGGTTCTGCCAAGCACGCAAATCCTCTTGAATGTCCTTCCCATCCACCATGACCTTTCCAGAGTTAGGGGTAAGCAACCCTAGGATTACATCCACCAAGGTGCTCTTACCCGCTCCACTTTGCCCAATAAACCCCACGGTTTCACCTTTTTTTATGGTAAGCAGCAATCCGTTGAGCGCTGATTCCGACGCACCAGGATAGGCATAACTGATGTCACAGAGTTGAATGTTAGTTTGGAGAATTGCAGTACTCTTTGTTTTTGTGACAAATTCTGGTGCATCAAGTTGAAATTCAACTAACATGGTATCGATCGCCGGCCGGCTATATCGAAGACTTTGGACAGACCCCAGCACCCGACTCACCGATGGCATCAGCCGAAACGCAGCTGCAGCAAAGAGCCCAAGTGTAGAAATGATGCTCGCTGCAACACGTCCTTGGGCCAACATGGTCAACACCAAAATGGCCAAACCCGCTACGGCAAGCAGTTCAATCCACAAGCGAGGGAGTGCTTGTAGTGTGGCCTGGTATCTACTGACCTTAGCACCTTGGGTGTTGTGTGTACGATATTGCTCGATGAAGTCACTCTCACGGCCGAGCAATTTAACATCTTTCGCACCACCCAGCCCCTGCATTAGATGTTGAGTGGATAGCCCCGCATGATACATACGCAACTCACCCCAACGTAAAATATAGCGCCGAGTAATGTGATGAAAACTCAACGCAGCAACGCCTAGGACTAACGTAACAATTAGCGCACCTACTGGTTCGACCATAAGCAATAGTGCCGTAATTCCAACAAGTACTAGGCATTCAGTCAACAACGTCATACCCTGGAGAATCGCGTTCCTAAACACGCCAACTTCACTAGTAGCATTTCGAATCAACTGTGCCGAGTTACGTTGTAGATGAAACGTATAAGGCTGCCGCAGGTAGGTGGTAAATAGTCGCTGCGAGACCTGCACCAACACATCGTTAGCAAAACGCTGCTGCATCCACGTAAAGTAAGCGAGAAACACGTTCTTGCAAAGATAAATCCCCACCAGTGCCACCATTCCTCCTGTAATGAGTTGGACCTGAGTGGGGTTTCCCAACATGTGCAACACAGGTTGGACCTTCGGGTAATTTCCAGCAAGATCCTCTTGAACAAGCAACGCAATAACGGGAATGACTAACCCAATACCAAGAGTTTCCAGTGCCATACTAATACCCATAAGCCCCAATAGCACCAACGTACTCTTGCGCTGTGCAGAGGTGAGCAACATCCAGACTTTAGCAAAGACACTTATCCTCATTTTTGTCGACATGTTGCTCGTACTCGTCAGACCATACTTATTCACTTTGCAGAAAAAGACATCTCTCGAAAAATCAACACCTCAGCTCCCAGCACACACACGACAGCACAAGTAGCTTTAACATCGACATATTAATTGGCTACACCTATACATACATGGTCCATATGAAAAACCTTGAACCATATATAACCGCAAAAAGGTGAACAATAGGTGGAGTCCTATTATCGTGGAAATGCCTCCCTCATACCGCCATCAACAGGAATCATCGCACCAGTAGTTTTCGAAGTGAGATCTGATGCAAAAAACAACACCGCTTCAGCCACATCCCGAGCTGAAATTTTCACTTGCAACAGATTCCGTTCACTACAGTAATGTTCAAGATCACTAACTCGTATACCGTAAGCCTTGGCACGCGCATTGCGAAGTTCATCAGACCAAAGATCGGAACCTTCAAACACGCCATCAGGATTTACCATATTCACTCTCACCCCAAACTCTCCTCCTTCAATAGCTAGGATACGAGACAATTGAGCCTGAGCAGCCTTCGAAGCTGAATATGCCCCAAAGTCTTTTCCAGGTGCAAGAATATTCTTCGTCGCCACCACCACGACGTTGCCACCAATACCCTGATTCTTAAAAACCCGCATTACTTCACGACACACGAGAAAATGTCCAGTAGAATTAACGGCAAAACTATCTACCCAATCATTTAATTTGATATTGGAGATCGGAGCACTCCGCGCAATCCCAGCATTAGAAACCATAATGTCAAGGCCGCCAAAGGCCAATATTGCCCTTTGAACTCCCGCCACAACGCTTTTTTCATCAGAAACATCCATTGGAATAGCAACAGAGTTTTCCTCCCCAGCTTTCTTGTTGAGTTCAGAAACGATTGCACACAGCTTTCGCTCATTCACATCAGTGAGAACAACAGAAGCCCCTGCCAACACAAGCCGCTCAGCAATAGATCGACCAATTGCTCCAGCAGCACCAGTGACAAGCGCAATTCGGCGGGAAAGCTCCTTCTCAGGAGGCGCCAAAGTAAGTTTATAGTTTTCCATCGGCCAATATTCAAAATCACACATCTCTTTGGAGGAAATTGAGGCATAGGAATCAATGGCTGACGCAGCAAGAATGACATTCATTGTATGGCAATATAAATCATGCGCAATTCGTGCTGCACGCCGATCCTTTCCCGTCGTGAAAAGGCCAACGCCAGGAACGAGAATGATCCGAGGGGTGGGATCTAACATCGTTACTCCAGATGATTTATACCGTTTGAAATATTTAATATATTCTTTTTCGTAATTGCCTACAGCTTTCTTGACAATCTGGCCAATTCCTCTTGCGGTGGATTCTTTTTGGAGCTGTAAAAAAAGAGGCTTAGGCTTCGTATGAATAAGATGATCTGGCGTAAATGGCCCGATCTGGGAGAGCTGTTGCGCTCTAGGATCATCAATGAACGCCATCACCGAATCGCTACCATCGTACGTAATTAGCATTCGCTTATACTTGCTAATAGCCCCTCGAAGAACTGGCAACAATTGCACGGCACGAGATCGTCGCGTGCCAAGCAATCGAATTCCTTCTCTCCGCGGATGTTTGCTCGATGAACCTCTGATTCTCCCACTTATGAAACGCTCCGATTCGGAAACCATTTTGATTGTCTTTAAATATGCCGATCTAGGTGAATCCCCCCATGTGACCAAACCATGTTTATCAAGAATAATAGCGCGAAGCTTGGGATACTGCCGGTAAGTTTCACCAACCTGTTTTGCCAACAAAAACCCTGGCCGTATATACGGAATGACCGCTACATCATCCCCATAGATAGTTTGTATCAGCTTGAAGCTATCCGACGTATCTGTAAGAGTACAAATAGCATCCGCATGAGTATGATACACATGAGGTGGCGGAAGAAAAGCATGCAACAGCGTCTCAATAGATGGCTTGGGCGCAGTTGCATCTAAAACGCATTTGGCTTGATACGCGACCATGTCCTCATCAAACATTTCCTTCCGGTTCCAAAGAGCAAGTAATTCGTCCAGCCGAAGAGGCGTAAATTGCTTTGAGGTTATCGTCCGCATATCTGAACCACTCCCTTTGATCCAGAGCACTCGAACTTTGCGTCCTACATGATCTAATATTTCACCCTTCATGGACGAGTTCCCGCCTCCCCAAAGAACCAAATCTTGGTTTGACCCGATCGTTTGGCTGGCATAGACCAGAAGATCCACCCCCTTGAACGTTTCAGCAACCTCATTTGACCACTGACTTCTCATAGCAACCTCACTGATCTATACGCCACTACCACGGAAAGGTCCTCATAGTTTTCACTCTCCACACAGAGAACCTCTTCCCCCCCAACAATATTCTTGTCATCGCATGACCACACTCTGCAGACATCATAAAAATTGGGCCTTTAAAAACCATCAATCCTGAAGCTTTTGCTGGGCATTACCTCTAGCCGACTAGGCTGCCCAATGAAAATCATCCTGAATCCCACTGGAAACCCACTTTGCGAAAGCAAGAGCAGAGGTCATTCCCGGAGAAACAACATTGAGAATGTGAATGGATCGTGGAGTTGCTTCAACAACAAGATCTTCGACAAGACGTCCATCACGGTTGATAAGTTGCGGCCGAATCCCCACACGCCGATCGAGTGTAAGATCCTGCGGATGTAGCCCAGAAACAAGACGACTCGCTTCTTTAAAAAAATGTTTTTTACTACATGAATGTCGCAATTCGTTCCATGCGATCCCAATCAACTTCTGATTGCGCAGCAACGCATTCCAGAGTCCTCTATGACACATCATTTCTCCCATATCCTTGGAGTTGATCGCAAACCTGTTGTACGCCTCACGCCCAAAGGCTGGAACAGCATTTGGGCCAATCAGCACTAACCCGGTAATGGTTCTAGTTATGTGCACACCCAAAAATGGAACTAACTCGTTAGGAACTGGATACACCATCGAGTTTACAACTTTTTCATCACCACAATTGACGACAAAGTATTCGCCTCGAAACGGCACCACCATATAGTTTTGTGCAAGTCCCATCGTGTGAGCTAAACGATCTGCATAAAGCCCTGCACAGTTGATCATCAATTGAGCTGAAAAATGGTGCCCTTTAGTATATAAGGTGATCCCCTGAGCGCACTCTTTAATCTTCACGACTTCCTTGCCCAGTGCCACAGTAACTCCCAATTGACTCGCGTCATTTGCCAAAGCCTGTGTTAATGCAACAGAATCTACGATGGCTCCAGTGGGAGAAAACAGCGCCGAAACACCTTTAACATGAGGCTCCTGCTCACGCACGTCTTCCATGGACAATACCTTGATCCCAGGAACTCCATTCTCATCACCTCTCCGCTTCAATGCATAAAGAGCTGGGACCTGACTCTCATCCAAAGCCACCACATAGGTACCGACCTGCTCATATGGAATCTTCCTCTCCTTGCACAACTCCCTAATTGCCTTGCTCCCTTCAACACAAAGCTTCGCCTTCAAGGTCCCAGGTGTTGGGTTAAACCCAGAATGCACAACACCACTATTCCTCCCGCTAGTATGAAATCCAACAGATTCTTCCTTCTCCAAAAGAAGAATAGATCCAAAACGTTTGCCAAGTTCACGCGCGATCGCACACCCTATGATTCCACCTCCAATAACCGCAATGTCGTACAAAACGTTGTCACGAATCATGCGAGACAGGCCACCATAGTATTTTGTACTCCAAACACCTCATTTATTCCTTACTAGTTCTGCAGTCTTCTCTAATAATTCATTAGGCGATTTCATCAAAAACTCCTGGCAGTTCCCTGCAGTCATTTGCTACGAACATGTCATTTTTCATGAAAACATGAAATGTTGTCGTTCGGGCATAACGCAAGTACTTCAAACCTTGCCTAACACCTCCGCCACAAAGAGCTATCGGCACAAAACAACCCCTCTTTTACATATCGTAATCGCACCAGTTACATCCGACCTCCCTACGAAAGAAGACGTCCCTCAAGATGCCGGATACTCCGCACTTCCAATAATCAAATCGCATACCGCTAAAAGCCATATCTGATGAGTCATTTCAACAATGTTGTAGGCTCGGCTATCAACCCAAAAATTCAGGCCCCCTCTCATTTTCAACGGGTTATCGGAAACAAATCCGGTGAACGTCACCACCACATGATCATTATTTCGTGCGTAGTCAGCTGCTTTCAGCATGTTAATAGATTTACCACTCGAGCTAATCAGTACTACCAAATCACCCTCATCAGCATACAGTTCGAGTGCCTTCTCAATCCATCGTTCGTAACCATAGTCGTTTGACAAACAGGTAACGAGAGAGGTCTCATTAAAATTAGCGCAGCGAATGCGTGCATTTTTGGCAAAGTCTACGGCGCAGTGACTCGCAATGGCAGCGCTCCCTCCATTTCCAGCAATAATGACCTTTTTTCCACATGCATGAGTCCCACTCATGAGCTCTTTTAATTCGACAAGTTTCTTGTTCACGTCAGTCTCAAAAATGGACTGCCGATAACGATTGAAATAGTCAACTAA